>NZ_JAVIIW010000060.1:0-37566 GCF_033977205.1 Mesorhizobium album
TCGCAGGTTGCCCGCGATATTCTCGTGATGCTCGGCGTGCCGGCCCAGCGCATCGAAATGGAAGAACGATCGCGCACGACCTGCGAGAACGCGATCGAGAGCAAGGCGGCCATCCAGCCGAAGCCTGGGGAATTCTGGCTGCTGGTGACGTCGGCGAGCCATATGCCTCGAGCCATGGCTTGTTTCCGCGCCGTCGGGTTTCCTGTGGCGGCCTACCCGGTGGACTATCGGACGCGTGGCAAAGCCGACCTCTGGCGGCCGATGGGATCTGTCGCAGCTGGCCTCTCAGCCGCCGATCTCGCCGCGCACAAATGGCTCGGGCTGCTGACCTATTGGTCTGCAGGAAAGACCGCCGAACTCTTTCCAGGGCCCTGAACTCTTTTGACCTAGAACAAATTCCGACCCGGGTCTCTAGGATATGATCAGTTCCAAGATGGCGTTCGTCGCCGCTGTGGAAGGGTTTGATTGTGGGTCGAAACGGCATCCGACCAGGGTTGGGCGTTCAATGAAGAGCTCGTCGGGATTCGGCGGTTCGCGTTGGCCCGCCGTCTGCCTCGCCTTGGTGGTGGCGTTCACCACGGTTCTTTACGGCCATGCCAATTCGGCGACGGCTCCGCGTGGGGCCCAGTGGGCAGCGGAGCACAATCATGGCTCCGCTGCGATGCGACACGACGGTGATCACGCGCCGTGCAAGGACATTGACCATGCGCGCCATCAAGGGACATGCGGCATCTCGGCTTCAAGCTGCTCCTTCTGCGTTCCGGTTGACGGGCATCTCTTCGTCGCGGTTTCGGGAAGCCACCCGGTCGCGACGGCGCCGGCCTTCGTATCCTCTCCCGGTGACCTGCCGGTCCGGCTGCGTCCTCCAAAGCTTGCCGTGACCGCCTGAGCGCACGAGCCCTTCGCGTTCGTGCGTTTCGCCGCCGGTCAATCCGGCCTTGAGTCACGAACATGAGAGCTTTGCAATGCAATCCATATCCCGTCGCCAATTCCTGGCGTCTACGGCGGCTGCCGGCGCTGCGAGCGTCGTCCTGCCGCTGATCACCCCTCGCGCCGCGCAGGCCTCCGCACCCACGGTCATCCGGGCCGACACCCGCGTCATCGACGTTGCCGGCCGAGCCGCCACGGTCTTCGGTCTCGTGCAGCCCGACGGCACGCATGGTTTAGTCTCGCCAGCCGGAGAGGGCTTCCAGGTCCGGCTCGAAAACGCGCTAGCCGCTCCGACCCTGATCCATTGGCACGGCCTGACGCCGCCGTTCGGACAGGACGGCGTGCCCGACCTGCCGCAGCCGTTGCTGCAGCCGGGTCAGAGTTACGACTACAGCTTCCCCATCGCGACGCCGGGCACGCACTGGATGCATGCGCATACACTGCAGGAGCAACAGCTGCTTGCCGCACCGCTGATCGTCACGGATCCTGCGCAGGTTGGCGTGGACGAGCAGCCTGTCGTAGTGCTGTTCCACGACTTCAGCTTCAAGACGCCCGAGGAGATGCTGGCCGGGCTGACCGGATCATCACCTGCATCGGGAAACGGCGGCATGGCCGGACAGTCGATGTCGGGCATGGCAGGCATGGATATGCAAGGCATGTCGGGCGGGCAGAACATGGCCATGCCAATGGACGTCAACGACATCAAGTATGACGCCTACTTGGCGAACGACCGGACGCTGGACGATCCACAGGTGTTCGCGGTCGAGCGGAACGGCACGGTCCGGCTGCGCCTCATCAACGGCGCGACCGCCACGGCGTTCTGGATCGACACCGGGTCAATCGAAGGCGAGGCAATCGCTGTCGACGGAAATCCTGTCATTGCCGTGCGCGGCCACCGCTTTCCGCTCGCCATGGGCCAGCGCATCGACATCCGGCTGCGCATTCCGGACGAGGCGGGAGCCTGGCCGATCCTGGCGCTGCGTGAGGGCAGCGTCGAGCGCACCGGCTTCGTATTGGCGACCAGGGGTGGCGCGGTAAAGCGCATCGCGCCTGCTGGCGAACAAGCTGCGACCGCGCTCGACCTTGCATTCGAGTCCAGCCTGGCCGCCGCCAAGTCCCTGGCGGTGACGCCTGCGGATCGGAGTCAGCCCGTCGAGATCGGCGGCGCGATGCAGGGTTACTCCTGGACGCTCAACGGCAGGACATGGGGCAACCATCAGCCGATCCCGGTGCGAAAGGGGGAGCGCGTCGAACTGACGCTGCGCAACGCCAGCATGATGGGTCATCCCATGCACCTGCACGGCCATCATTTCCAGGTGGTCGCCGTCGACGGCCGCCGCTTCGCGGGAGCGGTCCGCGACACCGTCTGGATGCCGCCGATGCGCGAAGTGACGGTGGCGTTCGACGCCGTCAACCCAGGGACATGGGCCTTCCATTGCCACCACCTCTACCACATGGCGACCGGCATGATGACCGTCGTCGACTACACCGCGTGACCGATTTCGAGGACAAGACCATGAGAAGCAATCACAGATACAATGCCGTCGGCCTGGCGGTCGAAAACCACTCGGGCATCACGCGGCGCATGAGGCTGTTGGCCCTGATGGCAGCCGCTGCCGTCGCCGCGGCTGCTCTTCTCGTCAAGCCTGCGGGAGCAGCCGACCCAATGCCCTCAGGCTTCGTCTACACGGCCAACGAACAGGCAGGCTCCATCAGCCGGGTCGATCTCTCAACCGGAAAAGTCGATTCCGTTCCAGTCACCATCACGCCGCACAACGTCCAGTTCGTTCCAGGCACCGGTCGGCTGCTTGCGGTAGGGGTCCCCGCCCACGATCACGGTGGCGGTGGAAACGGCCAGGGCGCTGAGCACAGCAAGATGGGCGGCATGGGCGAAATGGACATGGATGCCGGAGGTAAGCTCGTCGTTCTCGACACGGCCAATCTCGCTGCGGGGCCGCTTGCCTCCATTGCCGCCGGCGCTCACCCCGCTCATGTCATTGCCGACCCCGACGGCAAGCGGGTCTTCGTCACGGACTCCGAGCACAACATCGTTTCCGTGATCAATCTCGATAACGGCGAAACCGTCGCGACCGTCCCGACCGGCGAATATCCGCACGGCCTCAGGATGAGCCCTGACGGAAGGTTCGTCTACGTCGCCAATGTCAAGGACGGCACCGTATCCATCATAGATGCAGCCAAGGTCCAGGAAGCTGCGCGGATCAAGGTCGGCAAGGCACCCGTGCAGGTCGGCTTCACGCCCGACGGCAGCCGCGTCTATGTCTCGCTCAGGGACGAGGACAAGGTGGCGGTGATCGATACCGCCACCCGCAAGGTGATCGCACGCATAGCGGTCGGGCGGGCGCCCATCCAGGTGCACGCCACGCCCGACGGACGCATCGTCTATGTCGCCAACCAGGGCACCGAAGCCAAGCCGAACGACACGGTCTCCGTCATCGGCGTCGCCAGCGGCAAGGTCGTCAGGACGATCCGCACCGGCGCCGGAGCGCATGGCGTTGCCGTCAGCAATGACGGCGCTTTCGTCTTCGTGACCAACATCGCCGACGGCACCGTGTCACTGATCTCGGTCAAGGATCAGTCGGTCGTAAAGTCCTATGCAGTCGGCAAGGGGCCAAACGGGATCACGTTCCAGGCGCCGGAGCCGACTCTTGGCAGCGCCGGGTGACCGGCGCGGAACCCTGAACCCGAAATCCAGGAGAACCAGACAATGAAAACGCTAACCAAATCCGTCCTCGCCGCAGCCATCCTCTTCTCATCTGCGGCCTTCGCCAACGACGCCCACCATCCCGCTGGCAGTGCGGGAACCGCGCCTGCCGCTGCGCCCGCTCCGGTGTCCGGCGACAGCGCCGGGACGATGCCCCAGGCCGGCATGATGCCTCAAGGCGGAATGATGCCTCAGGGTGGAATGATGTGCGGGATGATGCCCCAGGGTGGCATGATGCCCCAGGGCGGAATGATGCCGCAGAGCGGAATGATGCCCCAAGGCGGAATGATGTCTCAGGGCGGGATGATGTCCGGTGAGATGACGCGGATGATGATGATGGGCATGATGTCGGCGAAGGACGGGGCGGCTGAACAGATGATGTCTCCGGACCACGTCGAGGGGCGCATCGCGTTCCTGCAGGCCGAGCTCAAGCTGACCGAAGCACAACAGCCCCAATGGAAGGCGGTGGCCGATGCGATGCGTAACAATGCCAAGCTCGCAAAAGAGGCGATGGCCGGGATGGGTGGCGCGATGATGTCCGCCGGCTCTGCCGCCGTGACGCCTCTGAAGAGGATCGATCAAGTCGAGCAAATGCTCTCTGCACGGCTCGAAGGCCTGCGCCAGTTGAAAGCGGCAATGGAGCCCTTTTACGCGACCTTGAGCGAAGCGCAAAAGGCCGTGGCCGACAAGCTGCTCATCCCGGCGCCGATGGGCATGATGTAAAGCGGCGGTGCGGCTATGGTCGGCGGCACGGCTACAGCCGCACCCCTAAGTTCCCTTCGATGATATGATCGACACTAGGGAGCGTTCGCATGAGCCTATCGATTTCATTTCTCGGCAGCGTCGGAATCGTGATGGGTTCCGATTTACCCATGAGGCCGCGTCGGCCCCGTTTCGCCGTCGCATCGAGGAAAAACTCGGCTGGGCATGCAAGGTCCTCGGGCACCTCGAGAAAGCGATCCTGCAATGAAGGCTGAGTTGGCATTGCAGGAACCAGCTCCATTGCGCGCACGGCGTCTTGGTATCCACACGCAATACGAAGCCGTCGTCTTCATGCGGACGGACTGCCACGTCTGCCGCTCGGAGGGCCTCACTGCCCATTCGCGCGTGCTTCTCTTGGCTGGCGGCCGCGAGGTCCTTGCGACACTCTACCAGGTATCGTCGGACCTGCTGTCCACCGACGAAATCGGCTTGTCGGAATCAGCCTGGTCCAGACTTGGTGCCGACGAAGGCGCCGCCGTCTACGTGCGGCATCCTGAACGCGTCGAATCCTTCAGCCGTGTTCGGGCAAGGTTGTTCGGCAATCGACTCGGCGATCAGGATTTCGCGCCAATTCTTTCCGATGTTTCCTCGGGACGGTATTCGGATATCGAACTGGCCGCCTTCATCACCGGAACGTCGGCATTTCCGCTGGACGAGGCCGAGACCGTGGCTCTCACGCGCTCTATGGTCGAGGTCGGCGATCGTCTGGTTTGGCCGGGCGGAACAGTGGTCGACAAGCATTGCGTCGGCGGCCTGCCGGGCAACCGAACGACGCCGATCGTGGTGGCGATCGTGGCCGCCCATGGCCTGACGATGCCAAAGACCTCGTCTCGTGCCATCACCTCGCCGGCAGGCACCGCCGACACCATGGAAACCATGGCCCCGGTCGACCTGACTATCGAGCAGATCCGTCGCGTGGTCGAAGAAGAGTCGGGCTGCATCGTCTGGGGAGGAGCCGTTCGCCTCAGCCCGGCCGACGATGTCCTGATTAGGGTGGAACGCGCGCTCGACCTCGATTCCGAAGGGCAACTGGTCGCATCGGTGATGTCGAAGAAGATCGCGGCCGGCTCTTCTCATCTGGTTCTCGACCTGCCGGTGGGCCCAACGGCCAAGATTCGCAGCGAGGCGGCTGCCATAGCCCTCTCGAACCGCCTCTCGGCAGTGGCAACCGCATTCGGGCTAAGGAGCAGGATCGTCCTCACCGATGGAGCCCAACCCGTCGGCCGGGGCATTGGGCCTGCACTGGAAGCCCACGACGTGCTGCGGGTGCTCCAGCTGTCGGCCAATGCACCGATCGATCTCAAGGAGCGGGCCTGTGCGCTGGCAGGAGCGCTCCTCGAACTGGGTGGTCGCGCTCAAGAAGGGGCAGGCCAGCAGCTTGCTGCACGCACGCTTGAGGACGGGCGCGCATGGGCGAAGTTCCAGCGCATCTGCGAAGCTCAGGGAGGGATGCGCGTTCCGCCGACAGCGCGGCAGCGTTCGCCGATCCTCGCGTCGAGCACTGGCGTCGTCCTGTCGATCGACAACCGAAGGATCGCAAAACTGGCCAAGCTGGCCGGAGCGCCGGACGCAAAAGCGGCCGGGGTGGAGTTGCACGTCCGGCTGGGCGACCCCGTGGCCGTCGGCGAGGCCTTGTGCACCGTGCACGCGCAGACGCCAGGCGAGCTCCGCTATGCCATGGACTACGCGTCGTCTGGAGCCGCGATCTTCCAAATCGGAGACTGAAGACAAAAGCGCGAACGGAGACGTCACCATGCCCTCACCAACCGGGCATTTCACGCAAACGAAGCAGAACGCCAGTCTGAACGAACTGCTGCTATTGCAGCGTGAAACCTTCGACTACTTCCTGGACGAGGTGAATCCCGCCAATGGCCTCATCCGCGACAAGACCGCCGCCGATTGGCCGGCGAGCATCGCCGCGACCGGACTCGCTCTTGCCTGCTACCCCGTCGCTGTCGAGCGCGGATTCATGCCGCGCCAGGCTGCCGTGGCAAGAACGCTGGCCACGCTGCGATTCTTCTGGACGAGCCCCCAGGGACCCGAGCCGGACGCAACCGGATACCGCGGCTTCTACTATCATTTCCTCGACATGGAGACCGGTCGGCGCGCCTGGCAATGCGAACTGTCCACGATCGACAGCGCGCTCTTGCTGGCCGGGGCTCTGACTGCAGCCGCCTATTTCGACGCGGAAGTCGCGGACGAACAGGAAATCCGCTCGCTCGCCGATGCGCTTTATCGCCGTGCCGACTGGCAATGGGCGCAGAACCAGGGCGCGACGGTGACGCACGGCTGGACCCCGGAAAACGGGTTCATCAAATACCGCTGGGAGGGCTACGACGAGGCCCTTCTGCTCTACGTTCTGGCGCTTGGCTCTCCGACCTTTCCTCTTCCTGAAAGCAACTACGCCGCCTGGACGTCGACTTATCGATGGGAGAGCTGTTACGGCTACGAGTACCTCTACGCCGGTCCGCTGTTCACGCATCAGCTGTCACATGTCTGGATCGACTTTCGCGGGATTCAGGATGCCTTCATGCGGGGAAAGGGCATCGACTATTTCGAGAACAGCCGGCGGGCGACCTACCTTCATCAATGCTATGCCGTCATGAACCCGCGCAAGTTCGAGGGCTATGGCGAGTGCTGCTGGGGCATCACGGCAAGCGAAGGACCAGGTCCGGCCACGCTCAAGCTGAACGGCATCCAGCGCGAGTTCTACGACTATATCGGCCGCGGCGTCCCCTATGGACCGGATGACGGCACGCTCGCTCCCTGGGCAGTTGTCGCTTCATTGCCGTTCGCTCCTGAAATCGTCCTCGAGGCGATCCACTTCTGCATCCATCAGGCCAAGCTGAAAGAGTTCAACAGATATGGCTTCAAGGCTGCCTTCAATCCCACGCATCCAGGAGAGCCCGGCAATCCGTACGGGTGGTGGGTATCGCCTTGGCACTTCGGCATCAACCAAGGCCCTACCGTGCTGATGATCGAGAACCACTTGAGCGACCAGGTTTGGCGCTTGATGCGCGGCTGTCAATACATCGTCGCGGGGTTGCGCCGTGCTGGATTCAAAGGCGGCTGGCTGGGGCAGGATCCGCCTTCTTGAGCGCCGCTGACGCCGCCACTTCAGGCGATGGCGATGGAAGCAACGAAGGGAATGTCGCCGATATCAGCGGGGCTCGCAGGTAAGGTCTGCGGGAAGACTATTCTTGATCGAAATCAATGCGTATGGCGTCATTTTTGGAAGGATTATGCGCAAAATGACGCTGTGGGAAGTCTGTTTGCCGGGAGGCTGATATGACGCCGAGGCTCAGAAGGTTGCAAGCCGGGATAATATGCGGCGCCCTCAGCATGGTTTCGCCGGTCGCAGCACAGGACGCGTCACAAGGCTCGTCCATGATGATGCAAAGCGGACACATGCCACACCGCATGATGAGCCCTGGGCTGATAGTGCCCACCATGAATCCATCCAACGGTCGCAAGCTGTTTGCCGAAAAAGGGTGCGTCGTCTGTCATTCCATTAACGGCGTCGGCGGCGACGACGCGGCGGCATTGGACGCATCGACAATGCCGCCAATGATGAATCCGTTCGAGTTCACGGCGCAGATGTGGGCCGGCGCTGCAGCGATGATCGAGATGCAAAAGCAGGAACTGGGCGAGCAGATTCAATTTACGGGGCAGGAACTGGCCGACATAATTGCCTTTGTCCACGACGCCGACGAGCAAAAGAAGTTATCTGAGGCCGACATTCCACCCAAGATCAAGAAGCTGATGCATTCAGACACGGAAGGCGGTCATGAAATGAACCAGATGAAGCAAGGCGGCGAAATGAACATGAACGACGGCCAGTCGCCACAGTAGAAAGCCGCTCGTGCGAACACAGGAGGATGGCAGGTTGCGAGCGGCCGGGGAGGCCCTACTTACGTTCTACCGAACCACTGGAGGCAGCCATGCGGAGCAGGCAGTTGACGGTTTTCTTGCTGGCACCGACCCTGGTAGCAACACAGATCGTGCTTGGGCCTTCGATTTTGGATGGGACTGCCGGCTTCAGGTACCCAGCGGCGGTCGCGGCCGAGCAAAATAGTTCGGGGTTTCAAACCATCACGAGCGAGCAGTTAAGTCAGATGCTGCCGCGCAAGGATTTCTTCTTTGTAAACGTCCATATTCCCTATGAGGGCCAGATCGAGGGAACCGACGCCTTTATCCCCTACGACAAGATCGATCGGAATCTTGACAAGCTCCCTGCGGATAAGAGTGCGAAGATCGTGCTGTACTGCCGCAGTGGCCGCATGAGCGGGATAGCCGCAGAGCAGTTGGCGAGACTCGGCTATCTGCATGTGAGCCATCTATCGGGCGGGATGATCGCCTGGCAGGCTTCCGGATATGCTCTCAAGGAACATTAAGTCCATCACGCTGTCGATGTCCAAATCGGACTCGGCAAGGAGCGCCTTCGGATGAGCTGAAGAACTCCGATGGCGAGGGGTAATTCGCAACATCATGGAAGAGGGAAGCGGCGGCATTCCGAGACCGCGCTCGCGGGATGCGATCGATCGAATTGACGCACATCAAAGCGCGTTTGGACTGAGCCGGCGATCATGCAGGATGTGAAGAGCTTGGAAGCCCAGCCGTGCTTGGACAGTTTTGTCAGATCTTGCAGCGAGACCATCGGACCGCAAGCGGTGCTTTCGGTGCGATCATGCTTGCGCTCGGGCTTGCTCTTTTCCTGTCGCTGACGCCTTCGGGTCAGGCGCAAGGGCATGAGTTCGGTGCCTTGCAAGGTGTTTCGTCAGTCAAGGTCGTTTCATCAATTGCCGAGCACAAAACCGATCGGACGGCCTTTACGACGAGCGTTCTCGCGGTATCTGCCGAACCCGGCTGTCACGACGGCGCGGTCCATGCCAATTGCGGCCTGTGCGCGGGCGGGCACTGTTTCGGTTCGGCGGCCATTCTGGCAGCAGCGCCAGGAATTGGCTTTGTAACGGAGCCCGATGCCCCGGCTTTCCTCGTCCAATCAGGCTTCTCGCTGACAAAGCCTGACGAAGCTTTTCGGCCTCCTTGTTCCGCTCCCTGACAACCTGCGCGGCGGGCAAATCTCACGCTTGCCGACCGGGTCGCTCGTTGTGCTGGGCCAACGCTGGCTCCCGGTCAGGAACGCCTTTCGAGGAGAAAAATCATGAACATTCGGACAGAAACCACAATCCACCCCCCTCCAGGTGGCCTGGCTAATGGGCGCGAGTCGCTCACCCTGCGCATTGGAGGAATGACCTGCGCCCACTGCCCGCCGGCGATCGAGAAGGCCATTCGAGCGGTGAAAGGGGTTCAGGCCGCCACGGTGAATCTCGCCACGCAGACGGCGACGGTCGAGTATGACCCGACCCAGGCGAAGGTCGCGGAAATCCTGCGTGCCGTCCGCTCCGTCGGGTACGCCGTCGGTACGGCAACGATGCGCATTCCCATCAAGAATATGCATTGCACCTCATGCGCCATACGTGTCGAACTGGCGCTTAAGATGACCCCTGGCGTGATCGCCGCCCGCGCCAGTCTCGCACCCAACGCTGTCGACATAGAGTATCAGCCGGAACGGACCGATTTCCAGGAGTTGAGGCAGTCGATCGAGTCCTCCGGCTATCGGGTGGCCGAGCCGAAAACCAAGCCGGCGGACGCGACGCTGGACCCGGCCGAGGCAGCGAACGAGCAGGAATACCGCGGCCTGATGCGCAGGTTCTGGCTCGCAGCCATCATCTCCCTCCCGGTGATGGCGCTCAGCTACCCCGATCTCATTCCGGGACTACGCGATTGGATGCCCATGGGCAGCGACACGCGCCGGGTCGTTTGGGCACTGCTGGGCGTGCTGAGCCTCCCCGTCCTTATGTGGTCCGGATCGCAGTTCTTTGTCGGCATGTGGGACGCGCTGAAGCACCGCGCGGCCAACATGCACACGCTGATCGCGATCGGCATCACGGCGGCGTTCCTCTACTCGGTTGTTGCAGTCGCATGGCCCGGGATCTTTCCCAAAATGGCGCTGGCCGAAGTCTTCTGGGACGTGACCGACGTCGTCGTCGCGCTCGTCGTTCTGGGCCTCGCCCTGGAGATCAAGGCCAAGGGCAGGACCTCACAGGCGATCAAGAAGCTGATCGGGCTGCAGGCGAAGACCGCAAGAGTCGTGCGCGAGGGCAAGGAAATCGACCTCCCCGTCGAAGAAGTGCTGGTCGGCGACACGGTGATCGTCCGCCCCGGCGAAAAGGTTCCGGTCGATGGCAAGGTGAGTGCCGGATCGAGCGCAATCGACGAGTCGATGATCACGGGCGAATCCATGCCGGTCGAAAAGCAGGCCGACGACGAGGTCATCGGCGGCACGCTCAACAAGACAGGCAGCTTCCGTTTCACCGCGACCAAGGTCGGTAAGGATACCGCCCTCGCAAGCATCATCCGCATGGTGAAGGACGCGCAGGGATCAAAGGCGCCGATCCAGCGCGTGGTGGATACCGTCTCGGGCTACTTCGTGCCAGCGGTCATGATCGTCGCGATCCTGGCGGCAGTGGCCTGGTACGATTTCGGGCCCGAACCGCGGCTGATCTATGCCACGGTCATCCTGGTCACCACGCTGATCATCGCCTGTCCCTGCGCCCTCGGCCTCGCGACGCCGACCTCGCTCACGGTCGGCATCGGCAAGGGAGCGGAGAACGGCATCCTGATCCGCTCCGGCGACGCGCTGCAGGCGGCCGAAAAACTCGACGCGATCATCCTCGACAAGACGGGCACGATCACCAGGGGCGAGCCGGCGCTGACCGACGTCGTCGTCACGCCGGGCCACGAAGAGAGCGCCGTGCTGCGGCTCACCGCGTCCCTTGAGCGTGGCTCCGAGCATCCGCTGGCCTCGGCCATCGTCAAGGGCGCCGAGGCGCGCAAGATCGAGTTGGTCGACGCTGAAGGTTTCGCGGCCATCCCGGGCCACGGCGTCAGTGGTCGCATCGACGGCCATGTCGTGCTGCTCGGCAACGCCAAGCTCATGCGCGACCGGGGTGTTCCCGCAGACGCGCTGCTGCCGCAATGGGAGCGCCTCGCCAATGGGGGCAAGACGCCGATGTATGTTGCGGTCGACGGACAGGCGGCCGGGCTGATCGCAGTCGCCGACACCGTGAAGCCGGACTCCAGGGCGGCGATCGAAATCCTGAAAGGACTGGGCATCAAGGTCGTGATGCTGACCGGCGACAATGAGCGCACGGGTCGGGCGATCGCCCGCGAAGTCGGCATCGATCGCGTGCTGGCGGAGATCCTTCCGGACGACAAGGCGCACGAGGTGCAGAAGCTGCAGCTCGAAGGCAAGTCGGTCGGCATGGTCGGCGACGGCGTCAATGACGCGCCGGCGCTCGCCCAGGCTGATGTCGGCTTCGCCATCGGCACCGGAACCGACGTCGCGATCGAGGCGAGCGACGTGACGCTTATCGGGGGCAGCCTGATGGGCGTCGTCACGGCCATCGAGATCAGCCGGGCGACGATGCGCAACGTCCGCCAGAACCTCGTCGGCGCTTTCGGCTACAACGCGCTGGGCATCCCGGTCGCGACGGGCGTGCTCTACCCGTTCATTGGGCTTCTGCTCTCTCCCCTGATCGCCGCCGCCGCCATGGCCTTCAGTTCGGTGACCGTCGTCACCAATGCCAACCGTTTGCGCTTCTTTCAGCCAAGGAGGACAGGCTCATGACACCCGACCGCTGGATAGTGACCGTCGCCGGAATCGGCCTGGTCGCGTTCATCATCTGGTTCTTCTGGCTCAAGCGCTCGAAGGGCATCCGGGCCGCGGAAACGAGCGGCGGCTACCAGGAGGCGATGATACTGGTCAAGGGCGGCTATACGCCCGATACGATCGTTGTCCGCGCCGGCCGCCCGGTCCGGCTGAACTTCCGCCGCGAGGAAACCGCCTCCTGCTCGGACAAGGTGATCTTCCCCGATTTCCAGAGGAGCGCCGATCTGCCGACAGGGGAAACCATCGCCGTCGAGCTGATGCCCAAGGATCCAGGCGAATTCGGATTTTCATGCCCCATGGGCATGTTCCGCGGCCGCCTCGTCGTCGAATAGGAGACCTGCAATGTCGACACATGACCACTCAGACCACGACCACTCGCAAGCTTCCTTTGTGACATCCCGAGCAGGCCTCGTCCTGCTTGGCTTCCTTGCGATCGGCGGGTTCCTGCTTTTCACCGAGCACCGCGCCCATGTCCTTGGCGCGCTGTTCTACCTGCTGCCGTTCGCCTGCATCCTCATGCATTTCTTCATGCATGGAGGACATGGCCATGGCGGAGACGGCGGTCACCGCAACCAGCCCGACGAAAGGAGCCCGTCATGAACGTCGAGACACAAGCCTATGGCCTCTGGAGCCTGGTCATCGTCAATTCCGCCGTCTTCATCCTGTTCGCCTACAGCTTCTTCAAGCCGAAGACGACCCGTGACTGGCGCTCGTTCGGCGCATTCAGCGCCTTCCTGGTCGCGCTGTTCGCGGAGATGTATGGTTTTCCGCTCACCATCTACTTGCTGTCGGGCTGGCTCCAGTCCCGCTATCCGGGGATCGACTGGTTCTCGCATGATGCCGGGCACCTCTTGGAAATGATGTTCGGCTGGCGGGTCAATCCGCACTTCGGGCCGTTCCATCTGCTGAGCTTCATCCTGATCGGCGGCGGGTTTTGGCTGATCGCGGTTGCTTGGCGGGTTCTCTACGACGCGCAGCAGCACCGCTCTCTCGCGACCAGCGGACCGTACAGCTACGTGCGCCACCCGCAATATGTCGGCTTCATCCTGGTTATGTTGGGCTTCCTCGTTCAATGGCCGACGTTGCTGACGCTCGCAATGTTTCCGGTGCTGGTCGTCATGTATGTGAGGCTGGCGCGGGCCGAGGAGCGCGAAGCGGTGGCCGAATTCGGCGACGCCTATCGCGCCTACATGAAAAATGTCCCGGGATTCCTGCCGCGGCTGGATCGCGTCCTTGCCCGATTGAGCGGCCAGTCCGGTGAAGGCAAGCCGTTATGACCAGTCACTCGTAGTCGGACACGCAGCCATGTCGCTCTCTGAAACCGCGTCAACACTACGGCTGCTGCTCACGGCATATGACGTTCCCGATGACCCGGTCGAAGTCGTCGAGCGTAAGGGATTGGGGCACCCGGACACCATATGCGACGCCCTTGCTGAAACATTCTCGCGCAATCTGTCCCTCGAGTATTTCCGACGCTTCGATCGCATCCTTCACCACAACGTGGACAAGGCGCTTCTGCTGGGCGGTCGCTCCGTGCCCGCTTTCGGGGGTGGCTCTCTCACCAGTCCGATAAACATCTATCTGGCAGGCAGGGCCACAACGGAAATCGGCGGAGAAAATATCCCGGTCAAAGAGATAGCGGTCGAGGGATCCCGGTCTTGGCTGAAATCCAACCTGCACGCGCTCGATGCGGAGCGCGATGTCCGGTTTCACGTGCTGACTCGACCAGGTTCGCAGGACCTGCAGGAGCTGTTTTCGCGTACGTCCGAAGCTCCCTTGGCCAATGATACTTCTATTGGCGTTGGCTATGCGCCGATGAGCGCCCTTGAAACCCTGGTGCTCGACATAGAACGGCGCGTCAACGGCAGAGACCGAATTCGCGCTCATCCTGCATGGGGCGAGGATGTAAAGGTGATGGGTGTTCGACAAGGCAAGTCGGTTCGCCTGACCGTCGCCTGCGCCATGATCGGACGTTATCTGGCTCACACGGACGATTATTTTACTGAGAGATCTGCGCTCCGGACACTCGTGGCAGAACTTGCCCGACAGCATGGGTTCACAGAGCCCGATGTGGACGTCAATGCCGCCGATGGAACGTCTCAGGGTACACTTTATCTCACCGTCACCGGGACATCGGCCGAGGCTGGCGATGACGGCCAGGTAGGCCGCGGCAACAGGGTCAATGGCTTGATTACTCCCTGTCGGCCAATGAGCCTTGAAGCGGCCGCGGGCAAGAACCCGGTGTCGCATGTCGGAAAGATCTACAACATCGCGGCGCGTGATATCGCCGAAGCGATCTGCGCTGCCCTGTCCGAGGTCGCAGCTGCCGAGTGCATGCTGGTGAGCCGGATCGGCGACCCGGTAACTCGGCCCGCCCTCGTGCAGCTGAAAGTCGCGACGCGAGACGGGTTGCCAATCGCAAAGATCAGGCGACCCGTAGAGGCAATCACAGCAGATCGCCTGAGCCGGATTCCGAAGCTCATCCAAGATTTCCTCGCCGGCAGGATAACCACGTTTTGAGGGCGCAGACGGGGCAGGTTGGAAACTCATGACTGAAAAAGTATTTGCCGCTCATGATCTGACCAAGACCTATGTCTCGGGCGAGACGCAAGTGCATGCCCTGCGCGGCGTGAATCTGGAGATTTCAGCAGGGGAAGTGATCGTCTTGCTTGGCCCCTCGGGCAGCGGGAAATCGACGCTGCTCAACATCATGGGCGGGCTCGATCACGCGACCAGCGGCGAGCTGTCCTTCAAGGACTTGCGGCTGACCGACCTCGATGACCGGGGACTGACATCCTATCGCCGCCGCCATGTCGGCTTCGTGTTCCAGTTCTACAATCTGATCCCCAGCCTGACGGCCTATGAGAATGTCGCGCTGGTCACCGAGATCTCCGACGATCCGATGCGCCCTGAGGAAGCTCTCGCTCTCGTCGGGCTGGAGCCGCGCATGCATCATTTTCCGGCGCAGCTGTCCGGCGGGGAACAGCAGCGCGTCGCCATCGCCCGCGCGATCGCCAAGCGCCCGGAGGTGCTGCTCTGCGATGAGCCGACAGGCGCGCTCGACTCCAGGACGGGCGTTCGGGTTATCGACGCGTTGATGAAAGTCAACGCCGAACTCGGCACGACCACCGTCATTATCACCCACAACGCCATCATCCAGGAAGTCGCGCACCGGGTCCTGTTCTTCAGCGACGGGCAGATATCGAAAGCCGTCACCAACGAGGCCAGGCGCGCGGTCGCCGAGCTGCAGTGGTGAAGACATGCGCGCCCTGGACATAAAGCTGTTTCGCGATCTCGTCCGCCTTTGGGCGCAGGCGCTGGCCATTGCGCTGGTCGTTGGCGGCGGGGTGGCGACGTTGCTCCTCGCGGTCGGCTCCTACCGCTCTCTCGACGAGACGAGGATCGCCTATTACGAGCGCTACGGTTTCGGCGATGTCTTCGCGACGGTCAGACGAGCACCCAAGGCTCTTGTTAGCCGGATCGCCGAAATTCCGGGGGTGGTGGCCGTCGATCCACGCATCGCAAAGTTCGCGCTGCTCGACATACCGGGTTTTTCCGAGCCGGCCACCGGCATGGTCATCTCGCTGCCGGAAATCGGCGAGCCGCCGCTCAACCGGCTTTACATGCGTGTCGGTCGCACACCGGACCCGAGCCGGGAAGAGGAGGTCGTCGTCAACGAGAACTTTGCCGAAGCGCATCGTTTCACTCTGGGCTCAAGCTTCGCGGCAATCCTAAACGGCCGCAAGCGCGACCTGACGATCGTCGGGATCGCCCTTTCGCCTGAATATATCTACGCAGTCGGTCCAGGCGACATTATTCCCGACGGTCGCCGCTTCGGCATCATCTGGATGTCGGAGCGCGCCCTGGCCAGTGCCTACGACCTCAAGAACGCATTTTCGTCCGTGTCGCTCAAACTTCTTCCGGGGACATCGGAGCGCGAGACGACGACGCGTCTCGATGCGCTGCTCGACCGCTATGGCGGGCGCGCCGCCCATGGACGCAAGGACCAGATATCGCACGCCTGGCTCGATCACGAGCTCGACATGCTGAACAATATGAGCCGCACGCTGCCGCCGATCTTCCTGCTGGTCTCCGCATTCCTGGTGAACCTCACCCTCAGCCGTCTGGTTTCGCTCGAGCGCGAACAGATCGGCCTGCTGAAAGCCCTGGGTTATCGCAACGCCAGCATCGTCCTGCACTATCTGAAATTCGTCGGCATCATCGCTTTGATCGGCATCGCCATCGGCAGCGCCGTCGGCACCTGGCTCGGCGCCTACATGACCAATCTGTTGGCCGGCTTCTTCCGCTTTCCATTTCTCGTCTTCGTCAAGAATCCCGATCTCTATGTCATCGCAGGTGCGCTAAGCCTCTTCGCCGCCATGGTTGGGGCGCTGCGCGCCTTGCGCGAGGTCGTCGCTCTGACTCCGGCGGTGGCGATGCAGCCAACCGCGCCTCCAAGCTTCCGCAGCGTGCTG
The DNA here is from genome assembly GCF_033977205.1 of Mesorhizobium album. Lineage (NCBI taxonomy): Bacteria > Pseudomonadati > Pseudomonadota > Alphaproteobacteria > Hyphomicrobiales > Phyllobacteriaceae > Mesorhizobium > Mesorhizobium album. The sequence continues at coordinate 16,625 of NZ_JAVIIW010000060.1, forward strand.
CCCGCAAGCGTCAGCATGGCCGGCTTCGTTTCGCAGCCGACCACAATGATGCTGCGCAACATCACCAGCCATCCGATCCGTTCCCTCTTCACCACGCTCGGCATGGCGCTGGCGACAGCAATCTTGATCGTGTCGCTCTTTCTCGGCGGCACGATGGAGCAGCTCATCGACGTCACCTACTTCCTGGCGGATCGTCAGGACGCGACCGTCAGCTTCTTCGAAAAGCGTCCGCGGGAAGTCGCCTTTCAGATCGCAAGGCTTCCAGGCGTGCTGACCGCGGAACCCTATCGGGAAGTCCCGGTTCGCATCCGCAGCGGCCATATCGAGCGCCGGATCATGATCCGCGCCCGGCCTCGCGACGCCGAGCTCAACCGCATCATCGACGCTGACCTGCGGCCGGTCGTGCTGCCGGAATCGGGCCTCGCGATCTCAGCAATGCTTGCACGGATCCTGAAGGTTCAGATCGGCGACACCGTCGAGGTCGATCTGCTGGACGGCGAGCGACGGACGGTTGTGCTTCCCGTGGCGGCGTTGGTCGAGGACTATCTCGGCATCCGCGGGATGATGGATCAGGAGGCGCTCACCAAGCTGCTGCGCGAAGTCCCCGCGGCAAACGGTGTCAATGTCAGTCTGGACGAGAGCAGGCAGAATGAGTTCTACGCCGCCCTCAAAGCCATGCCCGTTGTGAGCAGCCTGTCCCTCCATGCATCCTCCCTCGCCAACTTCCGCAATGTCACTGCGCTGATCATCACGACGATGGCCAGCATCTATACCGGGCTAGCCGCCGTCATAGCCTTCGGCGTGGTCTACAACAGCGCGCGCGTGTCCCTGTCGGAACGCGCGCGAGAGCTGGCAAGCCTGCGCGTGCTTGGCTTCACGCGCGCCGAAGTGCTGCGCATCCTTCTGCTCGAACTCGCCTTGCTGACCCTGATCGCGCAGCCGCCGGGCTGGGCCATGGGCTACGGTCTTGCCTGGATCATGAAGACGAACCTGGCCGGCGAGCTGATGCGGGTGCGCGCCGTGGTCGAGCCCGCCACCTTCGCTTTCGCCAGCGCGATCGTCATCGCCGCCGCGGTGCTTTCTGCTTGGGTCGTCCGCAGGCGGGTCAATCAATTGGACCTTGTTGCCGTTCTCAAGACACGGGATTGAAGACGATGCGCATCAATTGGACGAAGAGGATAACCGGTGTCGCAGCCGTCGCCCTGATCGTTGCGGCAGGAGTCTGGTTTGCCTGGCCGCAACCGATTTCCGTCGATCTGGCCACAGCGATCAGGGGACCGATGGAAGCCACTGTCGATGATGAGGCCAGGACCGAGGTGCGCCACGTCTATACGGTATCGGCGCCGATCGCTGGCAAGGTTCTCAGAATCTCGCCGCCGCGCCATGTCGGCGACCAGGTCACCAAGGACGAAACTGTAGTGGCGGTGATGCAGCCGACAACCCCCAGCTTTCATGATGTCCGCACGCATGAGGAGCTGCTGGCGGCGCTCGGCGCGGCCGAGGCGGCCGTGACGTTCGCGCAAGCGGAAGTAAAGCGGCTCGAAGCGGCGCTCGGGTATTCTCGCACGGAACTCGAGCGGGCGGAAAAGCTCGCCAAGACCGGGGCGATATCGCAGGGGGCTCTCGACAAGGCGAGGTTCGAAGTCGACACCAACGAGGCAGCCTTGGCGAGCGCGAAGGCGCAGGTCGAAGTCCGGAGCAACGAGCAGGCGATGATCCAGACGCGGCTCGGCCAGCCTGCCGAGAATGCCACACAATCGGATCCGACCTGCTGCATCCAACTTCATGCGCCAGTGAGCGGCCGCATCCTGAAGATCGTTCAGGAGAGCGAGGGCATGGTCCAGCCGGGCGCGCCACTTGTCGAGATCGGCGACCCGATCGACCTGCAAGTGGTGGCGGACCTGCTTTCGGCCGATGCAGTCCAGATAAGGCCCGGTGCCGCGGTCCGGATCGACGGCTGGGGAGGGTCTGCACTTCGGGGCAAGGTGACACGGGTCGATCCAGCCGGCTTCCTCAAGGTCTCAGCGCTTGGGATCGAGGAGCAGCGTGTCCGCACCGAGATCGACTTCGTCGACCCTCCCGAAACATGGTCGCAGCTCGGGCACGACTACCGTGTGATCGTGCACGTGACGAGTTGGCGGGACGATAATGTCCTCAGCGTGCCGGTGGCGGCACTGTTTCGAAAGGGTGACGACTGGGCCGTGTATCTCGCCAAGGACGGACGGGCGCGTACGACCGTGGTCAAGATCGGTCACCGCAACAGCAGGGTGGCCGAGGTCGAGTCGGGCCTGTCGGAGGGCGATCGGGTCGTGCTGCACCCGAGCGACCGGGTGGGCGACGGGACAGCCGTACGCGAGCGGAACGTCCAATAGACCGAGGACTTCGCCCTGAAAGGTCATGGGCATCCGGTCGCGGTGCAGTTCGCCAATCGCATGCATGCCTGGAACCGGTTTCGGGACCGGCGCTCGTAAGGCGCGGCGTCACGCTGCACCACCAGATCTACGACGCCCTGCGCGAGAGCGACGCTGAGCCGGCATCGCAAACGCCGACTTAGAAGCCTGATTGGACGCCGCAGAATTGAGGTTCGGCTTGTCTAGTGCAGATTCGCGCGCCATTCCGTCCCGCGACGTCCGCTTAGGCGATTGGCCGCAATTGCCGGTCTGCCAAATTCGAAAGTCCGCCCCCCTCCAGATCTTGACGAAAATCGGTGCGCCTGTTTGAGACTCGGGGGCAAATGGGGGCATCTGCTCCGTGGGGAGATGGGCCAGCGGTGGGCGAGCTGTGAAGCGCTTTTTTCGATTGCTTGCCGCTCTGATCATGGCGTCTGGCGTCACCGGGTGCACCAGCGTTTCCTACTACGCGCAGTCGCTGGAGGGCCATGTGCAGATCATGGCGGCGCGCAGAAATGTCGGGAAGCTGATCCGTGATCCCTCAACGCCGGAAACATTGCGAGCGAAGCTCGCGTCGGCGAGCGCCATACGCCGCTTTGCCACGGTTGAACTGGCACTGCCTGAAAACAACAGCTATCGCAGCTATGTCGACATCGGCCGGGACTCTGTGACCTTCGCCGTTTTTGCCGCGCCGCAATTCTCGCTCGCGCCAATAACATGGTGCTTTCCGGTCTTCGGCTGCGTTCCGTACCGGGGTTACTTTTCCCGGAAATCCGCGGCCGAAAGTGCTGCCGAACTGCAGCGACAGGGGCTGGACGTTTATGTCTCAGGCGTCACTGCATATTCCACGCTGGGCTGGTTCAGCGACCCGTTGCTCAGCACCATGCTTCGTCAGGACGACACCTATCTCGCAAGCCTTGTTTTTCATGAGCTGGCGCATCAGAAAATCTATGTGAACAACGACTCCGCATTCAATGAAGCTTTCGCGGTTGCCGTCGAAACCACCGGCGTCAGGAAATGGCTCCGCGCCACCGGCAATCGCGCCGGATTGCGCCGCTATGAAGCCGATCGGAGGCGCAGGGCCGATTTTCTCGGACTGATATCGAAAACCCGGGAAGAGTTGCGGCAGGTCTATGGAAGTCCCCGCGCCCCGGATCAGATGGCCGAGGCCAAGGCAGCCACGATCGACACGCTGCGGATGCGCTATCGGCAAATGCGCAACAAGCGATGGGCCGGATACCGGGGATACGACGCCTGGTTCGATGCCCCGATCAACAACGCAAAGCTCGCCGCGACTGCTGTCTACGGCGAACAGGTTCCGGCGTTTCTTCGCTTGTTCAACTTGTGCTCCGGCGATTATCCAAGGTTCTACGCTTCTGTTCGACGGATCGCCGATTTGCATGAGCCGTCCCGTGCCGAAGCGCTGAAGGCTGCGGATACGTGTGATTGACTTGAGGCCCGGTCTCTGAATGCTCCACCCTGCCCGTGAGATCGAACGAATTCGCCATCGCATCAGACGACGCCCGCGCCGCGGACCAGATCGACGAAGCGGCCGAAAACCTCCGTGTGGCGATCGACATCGGCCGTTGAAGTCGCCGGGCACATCAGGAACATGGTATGGAACGGCGTCACCAGTATGCCTTCGTTCATGTAGAAGGCATGCAGCAGCGTTTCGAGCTCCCCGCGCCGGCCGGCAATGACGTCGGCGCCGTTGCGTGGCGGCTTGGGCATGAACATGATCTCGGCGCGGGCGCCGACCTGCGTCACATGCCAAGGCAAATCGTTGGCGCGGATGATACTCCAGGCGGCCTCGGCAAGACGCGTGGCGTTCGCGATCATCAGTTCGAAATTGGCCGGCGTCAGCACCTCTTGCAGCACCGCGCGCATGGTGGCGACGGTGAGCGCGTCCGCACCTCTTCCGGCGCGCCGGCGTAGTGGTGCGCGAGACCAGCACGCAAAGCTCGGTCATGTCGACCTTCCGGTCGAGATTCGCCGAATATTCGATCGCCATGTGTGGCAAGGGTTTCGCCGACGCCGTCGGTCTATGCCAATGCAGCTTCTGGGTGTGGGATTGCCGCTCCCGGCAAAATCGCGGATATAGCTGCGATCCGAGCTTTAATATTTGTCGCGAGTCGTACTGGATTGGAATTTTCGGAGACCTGACTTTGCTACCGCCCAGCACCCGCCGCTCCTTGCCGATGGCCCTTCTGCGCGCCCGCGAAGTGATCATGGCGCATTTCCGGCCGATGCTGGCCCGCCACGACATCACCGAGCAGCAGTGGCGCGTGCTGCGCGTGCTCGCCGAGGCAGGCCCGCTGGAGGCGACCGAGCTTGCCAACCGCGCCTCGATCCTGCCGCCCAGCCTCACCCGCATCATCAAGGCCTTGGAGGAGCGGGAGTTCATCACCCGCAACAAGGTCAAGGACGACGGCCGCCGGGCGCTGCTCGCCATCAGCCCGGCCGGGCTCGCGCTTATCGAGGAACTGGCGCCCGAACGCACCGCCATCTACGAGGCAATCGAGAAGCGCTACGGCGCCGCGGAGCACGAGCGCCTGCTCGACATGCTGGAAAGCCTGATCCAGTCGGAATCGGCGGAGGGCTGAGCGCTTTCCTTTCTCCCCCTGAGCTCGTAGAGCGCGTGGCGGCCTCCGAACTCGGTGCCGGTCGCGTCCCACAACAGTTTCATGATCTTGATGCGCTCGACATGGCCCATGTCGTTGGAGCCGCGCACATATTGCGCGAGATAACGATCGATCTCCGGATTGTCGAAATCGCGCGCCGAGGAAGGCAGGTAGATCAGGCCCGAAGCGATCACCCGGCGCACCGTATCGATAACACGCGGATAAGCCTCCGACATGAAGGTGCGGTAGGAAAGCGCTGCCTCGAGATTGGGCAGCACCGCGCTGTTGGCCCAGGGGATCGGATTATAGGCCATCGCGTTGGAGAAGCTCCAGAGCATGTGGCGCAGCGCGATCACCTCGCCGAGCGCGGCCTGGTTGCCGCGGAAGGCACCGCCGCCGGTCGCGCGCAGCGCCTTGGCGAGCAGCCCGGCGAGGAAGTCGAGCTTGACGGCAAAGCGCGTGCAGCCCTGGAAGCAGTAGCCATGCATGAAGCCCGATGCCGGATGGAAGGACAGGATCTTTTGCGCGTCGCGCAGCACCAGCACGTCCTCCCAGGGGATGAAGACGTTGTCGAGCACAAGGATCGCGTCGTTCTCGTCGAAGCGCGACGACAGCGGATAGTCGAAGGGATGGCCGACGCTGTTCGCCGTCTGCTCATAGGAGACGCGGCAGAACATCTTAATGACCGGCGCGTTCATCGGCACGATGAACATCACCGAGAGCGAGGGGTCCTCGGTCACCGTCGCCGAGCTCTGCGCCAGGAAGTTGTAGTGGATCAGCGCCGACGATGTCGCCACAACCTTGGCGCCGGACACCCAGATGCCGGCGTCGTTCTCCTTGGTGATGTGCACGAACACGTCCTTCACCTGCTCGGCCGGCTTGTGGCGGTCGATCGGCGGATTGACGATGGCATGATTCATGAACAGGACCGATTCCTGCGCACGTTTGTGCCAGGCGCGCGCATTGCCCTTGAACGGCCCGTACCATTCGGCGTTGGCGCCGAGCGTGTTCATCAGCGCCGCCTTGTAGTCGGCGGTGCGACCCATCCAGCCATAACTCATGCGCGCCCAGTGCGCGATCGCGCTTTGCTGCGCGGCAAGCTCCGCGGCGGAGCGGGCGACACGGAAATATTTGTGCGTGTAGCCGCCGGAGCCGGTGTCGGTGGGCGAGGTCAGCACGGCCTGCTGCACCGGCTCAAGCAGATGGAGGAGTTGGTCGACGCCTGCATGGCCGACTATGACCGAGATCGCCTTCGTCATGAAGGCGCCGCTCTCCGGTCCGGACGTGTCGATCGACGACGTACTCAATGCCACCGACCATATCACCCCGGCGCTGGAAATCCTGGACACACGCATCGAGCGGATGAACAAGGAGACCGGCAGGATCAGGACGTTCTTCGACACGATCTCGGACAATGCCGCCAATGCCGGCATTGTCGTTGGCGGCCGCTCGGCCGGACCGCGCGAGGCGGACCTGCGCTGGATCGGTGCCATCGTGTCGCGAAACGGCGAGGTCGAGGAGACGGGACTTGGCGCCGGCGTGCTCGACCATCCTGCCAAGGACATCGTGTGGCTCGCCAACCGGCTTCACCAATACGGCATGCAGATCGAAGCCGGACAGGTCGTGCTGTCGGGCTCGTTCATCCGCCCGGTCGAATGCCGGAATGGCGACCGCATCGTCTCGGATTTCGGTCCGCACGGGACGATCCGCCTCTCCTTCGCCCATCAGGGGCCGCCCGCTTCGCGGCCTGTGCGGGTCAAGCTCCTCGTCTCCGATGCCATGAGGGGAGACCACGGCGACACGGAAACGCATCTCCGCCGTTGCGGCGATGATGATTAGCATGTTAACTTCTTTTGTGATTGCGCGGACGCTGCGCCAGTCGCCTGTCGCGGCGCGTCTCATGACTGCGTTCGCAGTGGTGAGACCGTCCGGATCAGTCCGGCCAAATGCCTGGTGATGTCAGGGCACCATCGTCGTATTTCGACAGCCATTCCACAATCTTCGGTCGATTGCTGATGAAGCCCTTGTAGGTCGCAAGTTCCGCCGGCAGGTCGCGGATGACACGATGGAAGCGCCTGGCCCATTTCGGCACCGTCACCAGTTCGTCGAGCTTGATCAGGTAACAGCGGATCGGAAACACCAGGGCATTCGAACGGGGGAGACGGAAGAAGGTCTGAAGCTCGACGCGCAAATGCATCATTTGCCCCATGTCCTCCAGCGTCAGGTCTTTCTTCATCACGCCCCATTTGTGATAGTTCTCGGGGCTTGTGTCGAGCAGGGGATTGACCGTCATCGTCCAGTTTAGACGGCGCGCCGGCGCGCCCTGCTGCACGTTCAGGAGGAACTTCAGGGCGCGCTGGAAGATACCCATCTCGTGCGCTTTCGGAACCGGGGCGTGCCACTCGAAGAAGTTCATGCCGATGTCGAAATCAAGACTCCAGTCGGCCTGTGTCGTCACCATGCCGGCGTCCATCCACAGGTTGTCGTCGCGTTGGTCGAGCACCGCAAAGTCGCCTTGGGTCTGCCGCGTGATGTACTCCATTGGGCCATAGGGCAATGTGGTCTCATCAAGGAAGGTGAACTTCTGTTCGATGCCCAGCGGACGGTTGATCCAGTGCCATCTGGCGCCGTCGCGGTGCAGCTCGAAAAGCTCCGGATACTCCTCCGCCTTCGAGGTCATGATCAGCTCGAGCAGATCCCAGCCGGCCAGGGTCATGTGCGGCAACGACTGGCAGCGCAACGGATCTTCGGCAAGGACGCGGGCCCGGTCGCGCATCTCCGAGACATAGTGCTCATCGACGTCGAAAGTCCGCTCGTAGACGCTGCCCGGACGGTATGACTTATGCGGCTCGAGGTTCACCGAGTACATGTAGCTGTCCTCGGGAAACGGGAAAGGGAAGCGCTTCACCGCCTCCGGCGAGTTGCGGAAGGTGAAGTCGTCGTGGAATGTTTCTTCCCTGAAGACAATAGTCATCGCACCGTCCTCCTCGCTATCGATCCAACACCAGCGTTTTGCCTTCGAAGCGTGATACACAAGGCATGATCTTGGTGCCGCTGGCACATTGCGCCGGCGTCAGCCAATGGTCCTTGTGCAGGAACGTTCCCTCATATTCGAGGACATCCGTCTCGCACTGACCGCAGGCTCCGCCGCGGCACAGATAAGGCGCCTCGACATTGGCTGCTTCCATCGCTTCGAGCAGGCTTTGATGTTCGCCGACCTGGATCGTCTTGTTCGACCGCGCCAGCATGACCTCGAAGGGCTTGCCCGAGGCAGGCGCAAGGAATTCTTCGTGATGCACCGCCTCGCGCGGCCACCCGAGCGCCGTCGCGGTCTTGCGCACCCAGGCGATCATGCCTTTAGGCCCGCAGACATAGACATGAGTGCCGAGCGGCTGCCCGTCGAGCAATGCCGGCAGGTCGATCTGTTCGCCCCGGTCGTCATGGTAAAGATGAACGCGCGGGCGATAGTTGGCCACCAGCTCGTCCGCGTAGGAAGCGAGGGATGTTGTGCGCACCGAGTAGTGCAGTTCGAAGTTTCCATTCATGGCACTGAGCTGCTTTATCTGCGCCAGAAACGGCGTGATGCCGATGCCGCCGGCAAGCAACAGGTGCTTTCGCGCCCGCAAATCCAGCGCGAAGAGATTGACTGGGTTCGAGATGACCATGTCCATCCCCGGCCTCACCTGCCGGTGCATGAACAATGAACCGCCCCTTCCATTGTCGTCGCGGCGGATCGAGATCGAATAGCCCTCCCGGTCGGCGGGATCGCTCATGATCGAGTAGGGATTGCGACGCACGCGATCGTGGTCGTTCATCTCCACGACCGTGTGCGCACCGCCCGAGAAAGTAGGCATCGGACCGCCGTCACGGCGCACGAACCTGAACCGCGTGACAAGTTCGTTGACCGGCGCGACCTCGGCCACTGTCACGGGGATTTTTGCGGCTCCTGCGCTCATCTGAACCGCTCCACCGATTCTGGAATGTTGCCGGGATCTTCCGCGTCGACGCGTACGCCCTGGAAAGCCGCTATGCGGCGGGAGTAGTGATCGCGCACGAACAGATGCAGCCCGCAATGGGCGCATTGGAAAGGATCATGCGTCACGTCTTCGGTGATGCCCTTGCAATGCACGCACTGCACGCGACGCACGGTAGAGCCGCGGTGCTCCGTCTGGATCGCGGAATGCGGGATGCCGGCCCCCGTGGCCTCGAGCATCGCCTGTCCCATCAGTCCCTCGGTTCCCGCCAGATAGACCTGCAGGCCCATGTGCGCCCCGGCCAGCACCCGCCTTAGCCGCGGAAGCGCGGCTTCGTAGCTCGGCCCGACATAGAGTTGGGCAGGGGCAAGTTCCTTCAGCCTTGCGACGAACTTGTCTCCAGATTTCTTGGGGACATAGATGATGTGAGCCGCGGCGAAGAAACCGGGGGGCGCGGAGGCGGCCAAATCGAGAATAGCCTCCGCGCCTTCGGCGTCGGCGACCATCAGATGCAGCCGCCCTGGCCGCACCTCCAGCACGCCATAGACGGGGCGGCTTGGAATCGAGCCTTCTAACACTGACTTTGACCCTCGGCTCCGTTTTGGTTGGTTTGCGGGCTTGCACCCTGTTTGCAACGTCTCACCGCGACTTATCCCTTGGCGGTGCGACGCTTCTTTTCCGGATCGAAGAATGGCATCGAATGGGCGACGCAGGCGATTTCACCGGTCGAATTGCGAACGGTCATTTTCACGCCGTCGACCGCGCAGTCCACCGGCATGCGGGCAATGCCGATGTTGTGCTTGTTGAGGCTGGAGTACATGCCGATCGTCACCACGCCGACCTTCTTGCCATCCTTGAACAAGGGCGCGCCCTCTTCGGCCGGCGTCGTGCCTTCGAGCTTGACGCCATAGATCTTGAAGCGCTCCTTCCCCTTCAGCCGATAATGTTCCTCGGCGCCGCGGAAGCCCACTTTGCCGGGCGAGACGGTGAAGTCGAGCCCGAGTTCCCACAGCGTGTCACCGGGACCTTCGTTCTCGAAGGGATACTTCTCCGAATTGTCGTAAGGAAAGAACAGCAGATAGCTTTCGGCCCTCAGCAGATCGAGCGTCGTGAACCGGCAAGGGATGATGCCCATGCCCGCGCCCTCCTCCAGGATCCGGTCCCAGATCACAGGAGCGTCCTGGCCGCGGCAGAAGATTTCATAGCCGCGCTCGCCCGTGTAGCCCGTGCGCGAGATCGTCACCGGCAGACCGAAAAGCGAGGTGTGCATGTGGCTGAAGTAGTTCAGGTTCCGGATGCCTTCCACATGCTTGTTCAGGTAGTCGACGGCGAGCGGCCCCTGCAGCGAGAGGTCGTGGAGATTGTCGTCGAAGCGGATGACCACGTCGCGCCCCGTGGCCGCCATGGTGAGTTGCTCGTGGGCGCCGCCCGAGCCGTGCACGACCATCCAGCTGTTCGGTCCCATCCGGTAGATCACGCAGTCGTCGATGAACTTGCCGGCGTCGTTCAGCATGGTCGCGTATACCGAACGACCGGGCATGATCTTCTCGGCGTTGCGGGTCGTTGCGCGGTCGATGATGTGGCTCGCCGCGGGGCCGTTCAAATGGACTTTCTTCAAGCCGGAGACGTCCATAAGGCCGGCTTTGGCGCGGATCGCCAGATATTCGCGCTCCGGGTCACCCGAATACTGCCAGGCGGTGCCCATACCGCTCCAGTCTTCAAGCTTCGAACCGAGCGCACGATGGCGATCGGCAAGCGTGGAGAATCTCCAGGAATTGGTCATTGCATTCCCCTTTTTTATACCAATTATTGAACCAGTTTGCGAGAACTGGTTCCTGAAATCAATACTCTTGTTAAAATTTTTTGCCTGATAGAGAAAATGATCGATCGGACATCCTGGCAAGGAAGAGCCGAGGGCCGAAATGGAGAACGAGACACGTGCGCGAAACAGACCGCGGGACGCCAAATTGGCGATCAGGACCAGCTGAACGCCCAAAGGGCGGGGTCATCAGCTTGCGTGGCCAACCAGAACCATCGCAAATGGATGCGAACTTTCGGATGTCGAAAGGAGCGTCGTTGATGTCATCGAACCATGAGGCTGCCTCGGCGCTCATCACGGATCATTCAATCACTGCCACGGTTCGTGTCGTGGTGGACACGCTGCTGGCGCGAATAACCTCTCAGCAATACACCACCGACGAACGACTGCCCTCGGAACGAACATTGGCCGTTGAACTTGGCGTCGCCCGCAACACGGTTCGCGAAGCGCTGGACGTACTTGAGAAACATGGCTTCATACGCCGGCGTGCCGGGAGCGGCAGCTTCGTGAAGGGTCAGGCAGCCCCGGATGACGCGACCGGAGGTGTTGCAGCCGAGACGAGCCCGCTCGATCTCTTGGTGATGCGCGGAATAATCGAACCCGACATGATGAGACTCGCCATCATCAACATGTCGCCGCGTGCCATTGAGGGACTGAGCGAGACCTTGTCCGCCATGGAAGGGGTTCAAACCGACGCGGCGGAATTCGCCCGGCTCGAAGAAGAATTCCACCGCCAGGTAGCACGCGGCGCGGGAAATCCGCTGCTGACGTCATGCTACGATCTGTTGATTCAGGCTCGTCGCCAGAGCTTCCGCGCCGCCCTCAACCGGCGGCATCTGACACCCAGGCGAATACAGGACTACCAGCGCCGTTACAACACGCTGCTCAACGCGATCATCGCCCGGGATATCGAGAGTGCGGTCGAATTCACCAAGCTGCTGCTGATTGAGGAGCAAAAGCTGCTTCTGCAAGAAGATTGAGCCTCGGTCAGTCCGATCCGGCGGCGATGCGCAGCTCTCCGGAGACAGTGGAATGGCGCTGGTCCCACATCAGCCCAAGCGCGCGCATTTCGTCGCGCAACCGGGCGCCGTGTCTCTGCAGCCAAGTCGGAACCGACCCAAAGGCTACGATACGCGCCTGGCCATTCGTAATGCGTACGACGGGCCAGTCGCCGATCAGAGCGTTGTCATTCCCGAACAGATCCGAGCCCGCCCATTTCGCTATCCCGAAGGCATGTTCGCCGAGCCCGCCATGCTTCATCGCTGCCAGAACGGAGACTGGCGCTGCCGTTCCAGCTTTCTCGACCGCCGCATGCCAAAGGTCGAGCGTGGCAACGTATTCCCAGGAAACCGCGCTCCAGCTGTCCGGGAAACGCCGATTGTACTCCGCGAAGAACTCGGCTGGGCGATTGAAGAAGAAGGCCTTGTCGCGGAGCTCGGGGTCGTCGAAGTCCGGGAACTGGAACAGGAAGCCCTCCATGAAATCGATCGATGTCCGGTCGACCAGCCGCCGATAATAGTCGGCAGTACAAGAGATGATCTGCCCCCGAAATCCCGACCGGAAAGCAGCCTCGGTCAGCGCGTGAACCATTGGCTCATAGCTCGTGCACCAACACAAAATGTCGGGACTGCCGGCCAGCATTGCGCGCAATATCTCGTCGGCGTTCGTAGCCTCCGGCGCGTAGCGGATCTCGCCCACCGACGCGATCCCCTCGGCCGCAAAGGCAGCCCGATAGGTAGCCAGCGAAGGCAGGCCCAGCGCATCCGTCTGGCTGCACATCGCCACGCGGCGCAGGTCGGGGCGGTTGCGTGCAAGCCATTCGACTGCCGTGACGTTGTAGAGGGGATGGATCTCGCTCGGCGCGATCAGGTACGGTGTGTCGGGCGAAAGATCGCTCGGCAGCAGCGTGGAGGTCAGAATCTTGCGCGACATGAGATAGTCCTGGATCGGACGGAACGTGTCGCCTCCGTGCATCATCAGCAGCCCTACCCCTTGATCCTGCACGAGGCGCCGAGCCCCTTCCGCCGCCCGATCGGGATCATAGCCGCAATCCTCGGCCAACAGTTGGACGTTGTGCCGCGTCCCGCCGATGAGCATTCCACCGGTGCGATTGATCCAGTCCACCCAGATGCGGCAGCCGTTCAATCCTGGCAGCCCCCAAGAGCGAACAGGCCCGCTGAGCGGCCCGAGAAAGCCTACTTTGACCACGCGTTGTGCACCGACGCCCAGCCGTTTGACCTGGGCGTTCACTGCAAATCGTTGCACTAGGCTGCTGGCGTTCATGGTGCGCTCCTCACCGACCGTCCATAAACCGAGGCCAATTCCGGTGCAAATTGATTTTCCTTCCATGAATATTAGTTGACAAGTCTGCCGTTTCGATCATAACTGGTTTGAACCAAAAGAACCAATCTATCACAAACCGGTTCAGACCAATGGGAGAATCATGATGAAGAAACGCATTGCCGTAATCGGTGCTGGTCCGTCCGGCTTGGCTCAGCTGCGCGCCTTCGCGTCCGCAGCACAGAAAGGCGCAGAGATTCCCGAGATCGTCTGCTTCGAAAAGCAGAAGAATTGGGGAGGGTTGTGGAACTACACCTGGCGCACCGGCCTGGACGAATTTGGCGAGCCCGTTCACGGCTCGATGTATCGCTATCTCTGGACCAACGGTCCGAAGGAAGGTCTGGAATTCGCCGACTACTCCTTCGAGGAGCATTTCGGCAAACAGATCGCGTCGTATCCGCCCAGGGCCGTGCTGTTCGACTACATTGAAGGGCGCGTGAAGAAGGCCGGTGTCCGCCCGTGGATCCGATTTTCCACCGTTGTCAGGTATGTGACCTGGAGCCCGGAGACCCGCAAGTTCACCGTGCGTGTGCACGATCTTCCCAATGACCGATCCTACTCGGAAGAATTCGACCACGTCATCGTCGCGTCGGGCCATTTTTCGACACCGAACATTCCGGAATTCCCCGGCTTTGAAACATTCAACGGTCGCATTCTCCATGCGCACGACTTCCGCGACGCACGCGAGTTTATCGGTCAGGACATACTGATCATCGGAACCAGCTACTCGGCCGAGGATATCGGTTCCCAGTGCTGGAAGTACGGTTGCAAGTCGGTCACGGTCAGCCATCGTACCGAAGCAATGGGCTTCAAGTGGCCGGCCAACTGGAAAGAGGTGCCGCTGCTGACCAAGGTCGAGGGTAACGTCGCAACCTTCAAGGACGGCTCGACCGCGACCGTCAATGCGATCATCCTTTGTACAGGCTACAAGCACCACTTCCCGTTCATGGCCGACGATTTGCGGCTGCGCACTGCGAACAGGCTGGCCACGGCTGACCTCTACAAAGGCGTGGTCTACGTCCACAATCCGGCGCTGTTTTATCTCGGCATGCAGGACCAGTGGTACACCTTCAATATGTTCGATGCGCAGGCCTGGTGGGTGCGCGACGCAATCCTCGGCAGGATCAAGCTGCCTGCCTCGAAGAACGAACTGATCGCCGATGTCGAAAAGCGGGTCGCGGCCGAAGATGCAGGGGAGGATAGCTATGACGCCATCCGCTACCAGGGCGACTACGTCAAGGAATTGATCGCCGAAACCGACTATCCAAGTTTTGATGTCGACGGCGCCAACGAGGCGTTCTTCCAATGGAAGAAGCATAAGATCAAGGACATCATGGGGTTCCGGGACAATAGCTACAAGTCGGTGATGACTAGTTCCATGGCGCCGAAGCATCACACGCCGTGGAAGGACGCATTGGACGATACGATGCAGAGCTATCTGCGCAACTGAACGTGCGTTGCGCAGCGACTTTGTTCGGAGCCCTACCGACCGTCACTCCTGTGCCGTGTTCAGTATGGTTCCGGGCAGAGGAGGAGAACACCCGCTCCGTTGTTCGCCAAGAAGAGAATGGCAGAAGATAAGGAGGGAGCCGGCATGCTGACTGCTCAGACAACACACAGGTCGTTTAGTTTCTACCTGTTGCCCAGCTTCTCGCTTCAAGCTTTCTCTTGCGCGGTGGAAGTATTGCGGTTGGCCAATGAGGCCGTCGGCAGGAACGTCTACAGCTGGCAAGTCATATCGGAGGACGGGCAACCGATAATGTCGAGCTGCCGGCTGGCTGTCAGCGTCGACTCCGCGTTAAGAAATGAACGGGAGAGAACCCAAAAATCAAACCCGACCTCAGCCGCCGTGATATGCGGCGGCAGCGCCATTCCGCGCCCCGACAGGCAACTCGACGCGTGGCTAAGGGAATGCCGCATACGTCGCATTCCCCTCATCTGCATCGGCAGCGGCACCATCGTCGTTGCGCGGGCCGGACTGTCAGAAGGGCGTCGTTGCGCAGTTCACTGGGAACAGCTTCCGCTATTTTGCGAGCAGTTTCCGGGCATAGAGTCCACCCAGACGGCCTTTGAACATGATGGAGATCTGCATACCTGCTCGGGTGGGGATGCGCCCTTCGACATGTTTCTTCACCTGGTTGAACGTGACTATGGTTCAGCCATCGTCAATCGCATCTGCGAAAAGGCTATCGCATACCGAACGCGTTCGGCCGGAGAGCGACAGCGCCTGCCCCTCCATTCTCGTGTCAAGCTCAACCACAAGGCAGTGATGAAGGTCATTGGCCTGATGGAGGCAAGCTTGGATGATCCTATGCCGGTCGACGATCTTGTCGCGTTAAGCGGAATATCGCGCCGGCAGATTGAAAGGCTTTTCGACAGAGAGTTGGGGCGCTCACCGAACCGATACTATATGGAACTGCGCCTGGAGCGCGCGCAACTGCTTCTTGTGAGTACAAACTTGCCGGTCGTGGAAGTTGCCGTGGCTTGCGGTTTTATCTCGCCGTCGCACTTTTCCAAAGTCTATCGCGAAGCCTACGGATGCGCTCCGCATCAGACACGATTGGCCGCCCGTGCGGACGGGCGCGTCGATCTGATGGACCCGGCGCTGCTGGGACTGAACTGCACCGAGGTATCCCAACACAGGTTGTCGATGACGGCGTAGCCGACGAAGCAGCTGAGCCCCTGCCTCAGCGAGGAGGTAACGATGCTGAATACGATCTACCCTCCCGTCCGCGGTGGACCGCCGCATGCGAGCCGCATCATCCGTCACGGAGGATTGACCTTGCCGGCCGGCACCGAGCGCTACATCGTTGGCGGCGCCGGAGCGATGCTGATCGACATTGCGGCAGGCGACAGCATCACCGTAACGAATGATGAGGGCGGCCAAAGCTGCGAGGTCGTCGTGGCCGACGCGTCGGGCAGCATTGACGCCGGCATCGTCGGCCATGGTCCGAACTCGGATGCTGCGGGTTTGAAGGCGCTGCTGACCAGTCAGGACGGCAGCTTGCAACGGCTGCGCAAGGGCTTGGAGATCCGTGGCATCGACCTCGCCGCGGCGGGCGGGCTTCGCTTCTTCGACGCGACAACACCGCCGAAGACCAATGTCGAGCTGACCGTCCAGCGCGGCGGCTGGCTCGTGATCGCCGCGCCAGGAACCGACATGGCGCCGGACGCCCAAGAGACTGCAACGCCGCTGATCGTCCACGTGCGGCGCGCGACGGTGCGCTTGCGTGAAACCTCCCGGGATTTGCCAGATCCGCTTGCCGATCCGGTTCTCGATCTTCGCGTGCATTCGTCGACGGCAGAGGCCTATTTCGTCAAGGCCGGGGACTACATTCAGATCATCGATGTCGACGGACGCCAGTGCACCGATTTCCAGTGCTTCTCGGCGCGCAAATTGGACAAGGGAAAGGAGCATGCGCTCGACGTCACGGCGACGCGGAGCGCGATGGGGCATGCCTATCCGTTGCCCGGCCTGCATTCGAAGTACTACGATCAGGATTTCCTGCCGCTGGTCGAGGTCGTGCAGGACACTTGCGGTCGCCACGACGCCTTCTCGCTGGCATGCTATGCGAAATATTATGACGATATCGGCTATCCAGGCCATATCAACTGCACGGAAAACTTCAACAAGGCGCTCGGCTCATACGGCGTCGGTCGGCGCGGCGGCTGGATGGCGGCCAACTTCTTCTTCAATACCGGGGTCGACGCGCATGGCGTCATGTATGCCGACGAGCCGTGGTCGCGCCCGGGCGACTACGTGCTCTTGCAGGCGCTGACCGACCTCGTCTGCGTCAACTCCGCATGCCCTGACGACACGACGGCGGCCAATGGCTGGAATCCGACCGACATCCATGTGCGCACCTATTCAGGGGCCGAGAAATTCCAACGCGCCGTGGCGATCCGCCCCACTCCCGATTCGGAGCCAAAGATGACCAAGGAAACTGGGTTTCACGACCGCCTGTCCAAGTTGACCCGCAACTTCGTGGAGTATCGCGGCTACTGGCTGGCCAACAGCTACGCAGAAGCCGGGCCGATCGAGGAATACTGGGCTTGCCGGCAGAAGTCGGTGCTGATGGACCTTTCCGCCCTGCGCAAGTTCGAAGTGACGGGACCGGATTCGGAAGCGCTGCTTCAGTACACGCTGACGCGTGACGTGAAGAAGCTGGCGGTCGGCCAGATCGTTTATACCGCCATGTGCTACGAGCATGGCGGCATGATTGACGACGGCACGTTGTTCCGCCTCGGTCAGGACAATTTCCGATGGGTCGGCGGCGACGATTATTCGGGCATATGGCTGCGCGAACAGGCGCAGAAGCTCGGCCTCAACGTCCTGGTTCGCAGCTCCACCGACCAATTGCACAACATTGCCGTGCAGGGACCGGAGAGCCGCGAGCTGCTGAAGAAGGTAATCTGGACGCCGCCGCATCAGCCGTCGATCGCCGAACTCGGCTGGTTCCGTTTCACCGTTGGCCGCATCGGGGATGACCAGGGCCTACCTATCGTGCTGTCGCGCACCGGCTACACGGGCGAGCTGGGCTACGAGGTCTGGTGTCACCCCAAACACGCGGGCGAGGTCTTCGACGCGATCTGGGCCGAGGGGCCGGCGCACGGATTGACGCCGATGGGCCTGGCCGCCCTCGATATGGTTCGGATCGAGGCCGGATTGATCTTTGCCGGTTATGACTTCTCTGATCAGACCGACCCGTTCGAGGCGGGCATCGGCTTCACCGTGCCGCTCAAGTCCAAGGCCGACGATTTCATCGGGCGGGACGCGCTGATCCGGCGCAAGGAGCATCCGTCGCGCAAGATGGTCGGGATCGACATCGAAGGGGCCGTCGCGGTCGGCCATGGCGACTGCATTCATCTTGGGCGCGCGCAGATTGGCGAGGTCACATCATCGATGCGTTCGCCGATCCTCGGCAAGAACATCGCGTTGGCGCGCATCGACGTGGCCCATGCCGATGTCGGCACAAAGGTCGAGATCGGCAAGCTCGACGGCCACCAGAAGCGGCTGCCGGCCACGATCGTCCCGCTATCGCACTATGATCCCAAGAAAACTCGCCCGCAGTCCTGACGCAAATGAAACCAGTTGCCAAGGAAACTCTTCTTGCGCAGATCGGCGGCGAAACGGTTTTGCGCGCTCTGGTCGACCGCTTTTACGACCTGATCGAGACCGATCCTCGCGGAAAGCCTTTGCTGCGGCTGCATTTTCGCGGACACGGTGTCGACCATGCCCGCGAGGAACAGTTCAACTTTCTGTGCGGCTTCCTCGGCGGGCGTCGCCACTATCTGGAAAAGCACGGGCACATGGACGTCCGTCACATGCACGCGCATGTGCCGATCTCGGCAGCCGACGCCGAGAACTGGCTGGCTCTTATGGATCGAGCGATCGCCGAAATGCGGCTTTCAGGCCCGCAGGTAGACAAGATGCGCCTGGCATTCCGCCGTATCGCACTGACGCTGGTCAACGATCTTGGAGAATGGGGGGTGAGAAGCGCTTGACGACATGGAGGCTCTGCAACAACCATTATTGAAATGAAAAAAACAATCCCGACAGGCAACAAAATAACCGGCAAAGTGAAGCCGGATCGCAGGAACACTCAACCTCAAACAATGGGATAAAAAGCCATGAGCGCTTTATCTGACACATACGCGGAGGCAGCCGCGGGACAGTTGCATAGAAGCATTGACTGGCGAGGTGCCTTCTGGGTGGCAAGCGGCGTCCCCGCCCTCGTTCTGTTCTCTATCGGCGGCATTGCTGGAACGACTGGCAAGCTGGCCTTCGTGATCTGGACCGTGTCCATGATCATGGGTTTCCTGCAGTCGTTCACATATGCCGAAATCGCCGGCCTGTTCCCCAACAAGTCAGGCGGCGCCTCGGTCTATGGCGCAACTGCCTGGCTGCGTTATTCGAAATTCATCGCGCCGTTGTCGGTATGGTGCAACTGGTTTGCATGGTCGCCGGTGCTGTCGCTCGGTTGCTCGATTGCCGCCGCTTACATCCTAAACGCGCTGGCACCGGTGCCGCTTTTCACCGAGAATTCTCCGGAGGTCGTTGCCTATATCGGGGCCCATGCCGGCACGAGTGCCGCCGACGCCATCACGGCGGTGACGGCCGCCGCAACGCCTGCCATCCGCAACTGGACACTCTATAGTCACGCGCTCGGGCCAGTCAGTTTCTCGCTCAACGCCACCTTCTTCATCGGCGCGATCCTGATGCTGATTATCTTCGCGATTCAGCATCGCGGCATTCTGGGCACAGCGAGCGTGCAGAAATACATCGGCCTCCTGGTCATCATCCCGATGCTGATCGTGGGTGTGGTCCCGTTCTTCACCGGACAGATCAACTATGACAACTTCTCGCCATTGTTGCCGCTTGCGGCCGCCTATGCGCCCGAACCGGGCACCTGGAATATCGCGGGATGGACGCTGGCGCTCGGTGGCATGTTCATCGCGGCCTGGTCGACCTACGGTTTCGAGACCGCGGTCTGCTACACGTCGGAGTTCAAGAACCCCGGCACCGACACCTTCAAGGCGATCTTCTATTCCGGCCTGCTCTGCATGCTTCTGTTCATTCTGGTACCCTTCACCTTCCAAGGGGTGCTGGGCTTGAACGGCATGCTGGCAACGCCGATCGTCGACGGCTCGGGCGTCGCCGACGCGTTGGCCGGCATGGTCGGCGGCGGCAAGCTGATCCACGCCCTGCTGGTGATGTTGATGATCCTGGCGCTGGTGCTCTGCATCATGACGGCCATGGCCGGTTCCTCGCGCACGCTCTACCAGGGCTCGGTCGACGGCTGGCTGCCGCGCTATCTCAGCCACGTAAACGAGCACGGCGCGCCGACGCGAGCGATGTGGACCGACCTCTGCTTCAACCTGATCGTGCTGGCCATCGCCTCGGCCGACGCCACGAGCTTCTTCTTCATCCTCGCCGTGTCGAACTGCGGCTACATCATTTTCAACTTCCTCAACCTTAACGCCGGGTGGCTCCACCGCATCGACAACGGCCATATCGACCGGCCATGGAAGGCGCCGACCTGGCTGCTGGGGATCGGGGCGGTCTTTGCCTACGTCAACGCCATGTTTATGGGAGCCGGAGCCAAGGTCTGGAACCCGATGGCGCTGTGGGCCGGCCTGTTTACCGCCGCCCTGATCATCCCGGTGTTCTGCTTCCGTCACTACCTCCAGGACGGCGGCAAGTTCCCCGATCACATGCTGGACGATCTCGGCATGCAATCCTCCGACCTCGTGGTCAAGAAGGCGGGGATTTTGCCCTACGCTACGCTTGTAGCGGGCCTGATCGTGGTGCTGGTGGCAAACTGGATCTTCGTGCTTTGAGCAGCAAAAGAGGCATAGATCTTCTCCCCAGCCGGGTTCGCCTTTGAACCGAGGCGGCTTAGCCACCGCCTGCCTGTGCGGGCGGTGGCTCCTTTTTTGGGCCGACGTTATGCCCAGGCGGCGACTATGGCCGGCGGCACCACGGTCCCGATGGCGTTCGGGCTGATGACGATCGCGCGTTTGATGGCCAACAGGCTGACCTTAGCGGAACTCGCAGCCGACTTGGCAAGCCAGGTTTAATGAATCCGCAATGTTCCCAACAAACTGATCTGTGAGGAAATAACCAATGGCCGAAGTGAAGACCGACATCGAGATCGCGCGTGGCGCCAGCAAGAAACCGATCCAAGAGATCGGCGCCAAGATCGGCATCCCGTACGAGCACCTTTTGCCTTACGGCCACGACAAGGCGAAGGTCTCGGCCGAGTTCATCAAGTCGGTGAGGAACAACAAGGACGGC
>NZ_JAVIIW010000061.1:0-37536 GCF_033977205.1 Mesorhizobium album
GTGGCTCTGGGTGCGTCATCAACCCAATTCCGCGCTCAGTCAGTGGTTCAGGGCGAGGGTCGCCCAGAATGGCGGCCGGTACAAGAAGACCGCGATCATCGCCCTCGCTCGGAAACTGCTTGTTGCATTGTGGAAATACGTGAACGCCGGCGTCGTTATAGAAGGAGCTCTCCTGACGAAACCATCAGCGTAGACGCCAATCGATTCTAACAATCTCCAGGACCGATCAGGCCTGGCAGATCCTCGGTAGACGAACCGACGAAACTCATGGCCTCAAACAGCCGCCGCTGAAGAATGGTTTCGTCTCTTGGGTCCGAATCCGCCGCAAGCGGGATCATGGAACAGGTGCATGCGCCCTGACCGAATATAAGGTGGACTGGGTTCGTTCGCGAACCGCGTCACGCAAACGGACTCATCGAATGGATCTGAGGATTGCCCCGGAGGTACATGACAATGTCGATGTGAAGCCGTTTGCAGTTGACCTTCCCCATATAAGAGTTTCGGGCGCCGGCCATTCACGGGCGGTGACGTAGCTCTGGCCGGCGTCCGGAGGCCTTCACAAGAGCAGACATTCGGGCTGAAGTCCGAACGCGGACGACGGCAAACGGCGACGGGTTGTCGCTGAGTATACGATTGCTACATGCATCATTGGTCCGCAGAGGAGCGTCCCGCTCCTGGTGAAGCCGCGCTGAAGCCACGCCAACGACCGGCGACGCGCGCCGGCTGGCCAGAATGGATAGCCGCCGGGGCAACGTCCGGCCTGCGGATCAACGTTTTTGGACGGAAAGGAGCATGCGTGCACCCGAAACGGTGTAGATTCACAGAAGCGGTCGTCCGCCGCGAGGCCTCCACTCAATTTGTATCAGGTAGCCAGTCTCCGAAGGTGTCTGGCAACATCCAAATCCACCGTTTGCCGAACCTGGCCAGAAGACAATGTACGATGCCTGGGCTCCGGCCGCGAACGCGGCAATCGATGGTCAGAATGCCGATGCTATAGCTGCCGCTGCCCGCCAGGGCGCAGAAGCGACACGTGACATGGTCGCAACCATCGGCCGCGCCGCGCGTCTCGGCGAACGCTCACTGGGTCATCCAGACCCGGGGTCGGTTTCGGCCGCAATGCTGGTCGAAGAAATCTGCAATGCGATGAAGACCGCTTAAGCCGTCTGCCGGCCATCTCCGTTCCATGCCGAGCCGGGCGATTGCTAACCGTGGCTGACATCTGCTTTGGTCAGTGGCAAAGGCCCTTTGAACGACCGCATTGGGGCGGATCGCGACCTTCGCTGCGTCCAAGGCAATGTCCGGAGTGAGGCGCGTTTCAGACAGGCAGCACTGGGGCACGTTAGCGGTCGGACAGTTTCAGTTTTGGACCCGGCGATAGCTGTCAGTCCGCGAGCAGGCTTCCTCCGGGCCGCGAGTTTTCATAGCCGTGCGCGTTCATGGCCCAGAACCAGTGGGTCTCAAGCGCCCCGGCCTTGATCGACTCCATAAGCGGCAAACGCTTGCCGAGTAGCCGGGAGCCTTGGCCAGGAGTCCTGCCCGCGTCTCCCCATCTGGGCCGCCAGGCACAGACGCTGGCGGCATGATGTGCCGTTTAGGACGACTGGCCCGGCAGCTATCACCACCTCTCCGTGAGGCTTTACAATCCCATTTCGAGGAATCCTCCCTATGGTAGTCTACACCTAGATTGATATACCGGAGCCGGTCTCATATGACGGAACATGCGGACTTCATCGTGATCGGGGCCGGCACTGCCGGCCTGCCTTTGGCTCCTGCGCGACAGACCCGTTGTCGGCACGATCGAACAGTTCGGAATAGCTTCCGCGTCCAAGCAGGCATGA
The DNA here is from genome assembly GCF_033977205.1 of Mesorhizobium album. Taxonomy (NCBI): domain Bacteria; kingdom Pseudomonadati; phylum Pseudomonadota; class Alphaproteobacteria; order Hyphomicrobiales; family Phyllobacteriaceae; genus Mesorhizobium; species Mesorhizobium album. The sequence goes on from NZ_JAVIIW010000061.1 coordinate 1,839, forward strand.
AACCACCGACGCGACCCTGACCGCCATGCGAGCCGTTTTCATTGACTGCACAAGCGAGTTGCAAGCCGTCATCGAGCGGCGGCAACTAGTCATTCCGGACAATGTGAGTGTCAATCTCGGTTCGCCACCAGCGCAGGAACTGGTCGAACTCTGCGCGGGCGCGGATGCGATCTTCGTAGAGCATACCGTCGTCCCACCCGCGGTATTCGATGCCTGCCCGTCCGTCCGCGCCGTGGTGTTCATGGGAACAGGCGCCGGTACCTACATCGACATGACGGATGCCAGGCGCCGCGGCATTCGTGTTGCGACGACCCCTGGCTACGGCGACCGGGCAGTTGCCGAGCATGCATTCGCGCTGATGTTCTCAGCTGCGCGGTCCATTGCCCGGATGGACCGCGAAATCCGCACTGGGGCCTGGTCGCCAAGAGGCGGCCTGCAACTGAGCGGACGCAAGGTCGCCGTGATCGGCCTTGGCGGGATCGGGACGGAGTTCGCTCATCTGGCTCGATCAATCGGAATGAACGTATACGCGTGGAACCGAACTCCCCGCACGATCGAGGGCTTCGTCGAAGATATCGACGAAGCCCTCGCGAACGCGGACGTTGTGTCCATCCATCTCGCGCTCAATGCGGAAACGACGGGACTAATCGACCGCCGCCGGCTTGAGCTCCCCGCCCCGGGCTACATACTGGTCAACACCGCCAGGGCCGAGATCGTCGACCAGGAGGCTATGCTGGCTTTTCTCGGAGAAGGCCACATCGGGCACGCGGGCTTGGACGTGTTTTCCCAAGAACCTCTTCCTGGAGAGAACGCCTACCGCAGACTCGACAACCTGACGCTCACAGCGCACGCGGCCTACATGACCGACGACGCCTATGAGGAACTGTGGCGTAGGACACTTGCCGCGTTCGACGAATTGCGGTTATCAGCGATGGTATCACCGGTGCCGTAAACCTCGGCCTGCAAGGAAGCGTCGGACCAAATCCGGCGCGCTAACGTTGTATTTTGCAGGGGCCGGGTGCGTGGGCTGATGTCGAGCGTACGGGCGAAATCCTTGCCCGTATGAGCCCTTGATGAGCAAGGTGGCGACATCCGTTCCCGCCGCGTCAACGACATGCGGACGGAACAATTTTGCTTCGACGAACGCGCCGATTGGTCGAATATCCAAAGCGTATCCTGGTGTGCATCCCGCGGCGTGTTGGTGAAAGGCACAAAGGTATGGGACCGTCATTCCTTCCGATCGCCAAGGAGCAATCTCAGGCGATGATTTCGAGCCTAAACTGAGGAGGGGAATCCCGGGCAGACTTCACAGCGTTCTGCATCTCGGCGCATACGATTGCACCGTCTCGCGACTACACTTCGCTCTTTGGCGTGAAAGGCGCTGCGTTTGATCGTCCGACGCGTCGTTCGTACATGATTGGGTTCGAGCCTTCAGGCTCCGCCCATGTAAATGTCCATGATCTGCCGGTCGTCGCGCACGTCTTGCGGGCTGCCCTCGAAACGTTTCTCGCCGGCGGCCAAGATGTAGAGTTTGTCTGCGATCGGCATGGCTTCGCGGATGTTCTGCTCGACCATCAATATGCCAATGCCTTGCTTCGTCAGCGTCGTGATGCGCTCCAGCGTCTCGATCACCATGGCCGGCGACAGGCCGGCGGAAGGCTCGTCGAGCAGGATAAAGCGCGGCTCCGAAACCAGCGCGCGGGCCAGCGACAGCATCGCCTGCTCGCCGCCCGACAACGCGCCGGCCGCCGTCTTGCGCCGCCGGGCCAGCGACGGATACTGGCCGATCAACATCTCAATGCGCCTTTCCACCAGCCGCTTGTCGGCGATAGCGTAACCACCCATGCGCAGGTTCTCCATCACCGTCAGGCGCGGGAACACGCCGCCGCCCTGCGGCATCAGCACCAATCCCTGCCGTACCACCTCGTGCACGGGCAGATTGGAAAGCACGGTGTCGCCAAGGCGGGCGGCGCCGCTCCACACCGGCAGCGCCCCGGCGATGGCCTTTAGCAAGGTGGATTTGCCGCAGCCGTTCGGCCCAAAGATGCAAGTGATCTTCCCGAGCTCGGCCGTCAGTGAGATGCCATGGACGATCTCCTGCTTGCCGTAGCCGGTGATGATGTTCTCGGAGGCCAGCGTGCTCATTGCGGGCGCCCCAGGTAGGTCTGCATGACTTCAGAATTGCGCACGATGTCCTCGAAAGAGCCGCTGGTTACCACCCGTCCCGAATCCATGACGATGATTCGGTCGCAGACGTTGCGAACCATCTCCATGTCGTGTTCGATGACGAGGAAGGACACGCCCTGTTCGCGTAGCCGCGCAATCGCTTCCAGGATGATCTTGCGGATGTTGGGGTGGACTCCTGCCGTTACCTCGTCGAGCAGGATCAGCGATGCCTGTCGCATGACGGCGCGGCCAAATTCCAGCAGCTTCTGCTGACCGCCGGATAGGTCCGAGGCGCGGTTGTCGGCAACATGCTCGAGCTTGAGGAGGCAAAGCGTCTCGGCCGCGCGCTCGTATGCGCCCTGCCAGTGACCTTCCGCCGCCGCCGCAAGAAGGTTGTCGGTCACCGTCATATTGTCGAACAGGGCCGGGATCTGGAAGGTACGGGCGAGGCCGAGCCGGGCGATCCTGTGTGCGCTCATTCCGGCGACGGCACGGCCGTCGAAGCGGATCTCGCCCTTGTCCGGCATCACCGTGCCGGAGACGAGGCTGAACAGCGTCGATTTTCCGCAGCCATTGGGGCCGATGAGTCCGGCGATCTCGTGCCGCCCGACCGCCAGTTCGACGCCGTTGGCAGCCTTGATGCCGCCGAAATGCTTAAAGAGCCCGCGCACGCTCAGGATCGGATCGGCTGCCGACTGCATCCCTCCGCTCATGGGTGACCTCCCTCACCGCTGCCGACCAGCTTGTCCAGGACCCTGTCCAGCGCGTTGTTCTTGCGCCTTGCGAACAGCCCGGCGATACCGTTCGGCAGAAACAGCACCACCAAGACGATGGCGGTGCCGAGGATGGCGATGTAGAAGGCGGTGTCGCCCCAATACATCCAAATCAGCCGGTTCACGACGAACAACGCGACGCCACCGATTGCCGGTCCCCACAATGTGCCCAGGCCGCCCAATAGCACCATCACGACCATCTGGTCGGTGATGTCGCCGCCGAAAACGGACTTCGGATTGATGAAGGTGACCCAGTAGGCGAAGATGGCGCCGAAGACGGACGCAGTGACAGCGCTGAGCACGAAAGTCTGCAGCTTGACCAGGGCTGTGTTGATGCCCATCGCCTCTGCCGCTGGCTCGTGGTCGCGTAGCGCCTTCACCTTCAGCCCGAAGCGGGAACGCTCGAACAGCGCCCAGGTGAGGAAGTACGCCAGCGCGGCGGTACCGAACATGGCGAAATAGAAGAAGCGTTCGTTGAGATACGGGGGCAGTCCGATACCACCGATGCCGCCGGTGAAGTCCATCGCCGAAGCGAACTGAATCAGGACCTCGGCAAAGGCCCAGGTGGCGATGGCGAAGTAGGCGCCGCGCAGCCTCAGTGTCGGTGCGCCGATGATGACCGCGAACAATGCGGTCACCACCATGCCGACGGGAATCGTAGCCGAGAAAGGCAAGCCGAACGGATCGCCCATCAGGAACGCGGTCACATAGGCGCCGAGGCCGAAAAAGGCCGACTGGCCGAAATTGATGTAGCCGGCATATCCGCCCAGCATATTCCATGAGCAAGCGAGCCCCGCCCACATCAGTGCGCCGGTGGCAATGCGCAGCCAGTAGTTGTTCACCGTCCAGGGCAGGACGCCTAGCACGACGATGATGATGGCGAGGAGAACGAGGCCTCGCCATTGCGGGTTTGTCGGTAGTAGCGCCATATCAGAGCCCCCGCCGCAGGATCCCACGCGGGGATATCAAAAGAACTAAGAACAGCGTGGTGAAGATCGCCAGCAGCGAATAGCTGGCACCGACATAGGTCGAGACGAAAGCTTCGATGACGCCTAGCAAAAGCGCCGCCACCAGCGCCCCCTCGACAGACCCCAGACCGGCAAGCACGGCTACGAAGAAGGCAAACAGCGTGTAGCGCAAGCCGACCTCCGGATTGACCGAGTAGATCGCCCCCATCAGGACACCGGCCATGGCGGTGATGCCGGCATAGAGGCCATAGACATTGGCGCTCAGCCGTCCGATGTTGACACCCATCAGCGCAGCATTGTGCCGGTTCTCGGCCGTCGCGCGGATCGCCAGTCCGTAGCGGGTGCGATAGAGAAACAGGAAGAGCCCGCCGGCGATCGCCGCGGCGAACACTGCTGCCACAACCCGGATCAATGGAACCGTGATCGGGCCGATCGCCAGGCTTTCGCCGCTCAGCGTGGTTGTCACGTTGCGGGTGTTGAAGCCCCACGCGGTCAGCATGCCGCCGCGCAGTAGCGTGAACAAGCCGAAGCTGAGCGCAAGGGCCATCAACTCCGGCCGAGCCGTGCGGCTGTTACGAACATTATAAAGCACCGGACCGATCAGATAACCGAGGGTGCCGAACAGGACGAAAGCCATCGGAATCGCGATGAAGCCGTCGAGCCCGAGCCAGGCGGTGATATAGTAGCCGAGGTAGCCGCCCAGCACGACCCAGCCGCCGACCGCGAAGTCGATGACGTGCAACACGCCGAAGGCGAGCTGGAAGGCGATGGTAAATGTGGCGATGACACCTCCGATCAGAAGGCCATTCAGCAAGGTCTGGAGAAAAAGATCCAAGGCGGCATCCGTTTTTCGTCAGGGAACCGGGAAGGTGGATATTCTGGCAAGCCCGCATGAGCGAAGCGGAACGGCCCGTCGTTTTACAGCTATGCGCATTCGGTACCGCACCTATCGGCAGATGCGGGCGGCGAAACCGTCCGCATCTGCTCGGCACGCCTATTTCCAGGCCGGCAGTGGGTAAATGTAGTCGGCTGCCGCAGCCTCCTTCGGCCCGACCGCAACGGTCTTGCCGCCCTGGATCTGGACCAGGACCGGTACGGGCTGGATGTTGTCGTGGTAGTGCGGGCCCTCCTTCTCGAACTTGATCGGCCCGTAGAAGGTCTGGATGTCGGTTTCAGCGATGGCATCCTTCAGCGCCACTCGGTTCTCCGGCGTCAGCGCGGGCTTCTTGCCGAGGCGCTTCAGCGCATCGCCCAGCACCAGACCGCTGGCCGCGCAGGCGGCGGCCGTATAGTCTGGCTCCCCTCCCAGTTTCTTCTGCGCCATCTGGGCGAAGTCCTTGGCCGTGCCGAATACGTCGTCCTTGTAGGACACGGTAGGCAGCCATACCACTACGCCCGTCGTGCCGTCGGCGTCGGCGCCGAGCGCCTGTGCGAAGGCGGGATTGGTGATACCGTAGTGCATGATCAGCGCCTTCGGCCGGTAATTCAGCGACTTCGAAGTCTTGACCACGTTGAGCAGTACCTCTTCATGGCCGCCGACCGCGATGACGTCGGGATTGAGCGCGGCGATCTTGGAGATGACCGGCGTGAGATCCCCTTCCGGCGGCACCAGCTCGTAGGTGACCACTTCGAGGCCGGCGGCCTTGGCGCCGCCGCGAAAACCTTCGCCCGTCTCCTTCGAGAACGGCTCATTGACGCTGATCACAGCCACTGTCTTCGCGGCGGGTTTGGAAAGCTTCGCCAGGACGCCGAGCGACAGGCCCGAAGTTGTATCGACCGCCGGGATAATGCCGAAATTGAACTCAGGCTTTGCCTTCCAGACATTGGGCGATTCCGCCGAACCGGAGATCATCGGCACCTGGTACTTCTGACAGATCGGCTGTACGGCAATGGTCGAGCCGCTGGTGTAGGGACCGAACAGCACGTCGACCCCGCTTTGCACGATCAGCCGCTCGGCGGCGTCTGCACCCGTCGCCGGGCTGCTCTGGTCGTCGCCGTAGAACATCTCGACCTTGAAGCGGTCACCAGCTACCTCTACCCCGCCCTTGGCGTTGATCGCATCCGCCCAAAGATCATAGCCCTGTTTGGTCAGGTTGCCGCCAAGAATGTTCTCGCCCGAGAGCGAGGTGATCACGCCCGCCTTGAAGGTCGCTGCTTGGGCGCGCGCCGTTCGCACGAATGGCGTGCCCAATGCACTGGCCGTGATGGCTATGGCGCTGCCGCCAAGGAACCGACGGCGCGAGAAAGAACGGTCGATTGGAGCCATTTTGCAAATCCTCCCTTGCTTGTCATGGCGGTGAAGCCGTTTCCGATAACTTCCCACCGGTACTCCGATTGGAAAACCGGTGGCACTTTCGTTTACTTCGTCATGGGCAGCGCCCTTTCGACGCCGGTTTCAAATCAGGACGACTCTGCTCATCGGCCAATCTCGTAAGCAGCTGGAATTCCACTCGCTTTTATGCATACGAGAGCGATTTGACGTACACGGACTCCAGCCAAACACGCCGAACGCGCACCTACCTCGATCGCCCGCCCGCCAAATCCCATACATAGTTCCCAACCTGGCAGTTCCCACGTCCGAGTCGTCGCTCCTCCTTGCAGTTTTTCTGTCAGGCGGCGGAATTTTTGGGCCGTTTTGCTCGGAAATCTTGCCATATGTGAGCGCGGTGTCGGCCGTTTTCGATCCCTGTTGCTGGGTTTGGTCATTGTCGTTACCAGTTGGTCGCGATGTATTTTGGTTGGAGATATTCAAGCAGACCGTGATGCCCGCCCTCCCGGCCGAGCCCGCTTTGCTTCATCCCTCCGAACGGCGCTGCTGGGTCCGAGACTACGCCACGATTGATACCGACCATCCCGCTTTCGATGCGTTCGGCGACGCTCAGGGCGCGCCTGAGATCACCACTGAAGACGTAGGATATGAGGCCATACTCGGTGTCGTTCGCTAGCCGTACAGCCTCGTCTTCTGTATCGAAGGGCGTGACCGCTGCGACCGGCCCAAAGATCTCTTCCTTCGCGATATCGGAATCGGGAGATACGTCAGCTAGGACTGTAGGAGGATAGAAGAAGCCCTCGCCAGTCCCCGGTTCACCGCCCGTTTCGATACGCGCCCCACGGGCAACGGCATCCTTTAGTAAGCGATCGACCTTCTCCACCGCGGTCGCTGTAATGAGCGGCCCGAGCTGGGTCGTTGCTTGAAGACCCGGCCCCACTGAAAGCGACGACATTTGCTCGGTAAGCCGGCGGACAAAAGCGTCGTAGATGCCGCGCTGCACATAGAAGCGATTCGCCGCAGTGCAGGCTTCTCCGCCGTTGCGCATCTTGGCGACCATGGCGCCGGCGACGGCATCCTCCAGATCCGCATCATCGAACACAATGAAAGGAGCGTTGCCACCGAGTTCCATCGAACAACTGATGACCCGGTTGGCAGCCTCGCGCAGGAGGATGCGCCCAACGGCGGTCGAACCCGTGAATGACAGTTTACGCACCCGACTGTCGTGCAGCATCGCGCTCACCACAGGCCCCGCGGCCGTGGTCGTCACGATGTTGACGACACCTTCGAGCAGACCGGCTTCCATGAGGATCGCGCCGATCGCCAACGCGGTCAGCGGGGTCTCAGCCGCCGGCTTTAGTACGCACGTGCAACCTGCCGCGAGCGCCGGTGCGATCTTGCGGGTCGCCATGGCAGCGGGGAAATTCCAGGGCGTGACGAGAACGGCAATGCCAATCGGCTGGTATTGAACCACGATTCGATTTGCGCCGCCCGGCGCATAGCCTATGTCGCCAAGAGTGCGTACCCCTTCCTCGGCGTACCAACGGAAAAACTCTGCGGCATAGGTTACCTCGCTGCGAGCGTCCGGGAGCGCCTTGCCGTTCTCCAGAGATATCAGTTGCGCTAGCCATTCGGCACGATCGAGCATGAGCTGATGGCAGCGCATCAGTATGTCCGATCGCCGGCGTGACGGTGTTTGCCTCCACATCGTCGCAGAGGCCTCCGCAGCATCGATCGCCCGGATTCCGTCGGTGACGGCGCCGTCTGCGACAGATGCAATCGTGCGGCCATTGGATGGATCGGTGACATCAAACCGATTGCTGCCGGTTGCACTTGTCCATTTGCCGCCCACCAGCAGCTCTACAGGAGCGCCTGCAATGATAGTCGCAGCATCCGCGCGAAAAGGTTCGATATCCCTTGCTGGCTGAGTCACACTCATCCTCTCGCGGCTTTAGAAAACCCGTGCAACCAATCTGTGGATTGCTGGGACCAATATCAAATTGGTATTGAAACCGGTGTCAAGATAGATCAAATTGGTTGCGGAGGAATTTGCCGATTCGTTTCTGGAGTGGGCCGTATGACGGTCGTTCTGAGGGATTTCATTGAGGCGGAAGGATTGCAGCCAGGCGACCGGCTGCCACCTGAGCGCGATCTAGCGGTCAAGCTCGGGTTGCCGCGCACGGCCCTGCGGCGCATGCTGGCCGAGATGGAGCAAGAGGGGCGCCTTCTTCGTCATGTGGGGCGTGGCACTTTCGTCGCCGAGCGCGGCGCAACTGCAAGGACTCCGTACCGCGCACAGAATGCCTCCCGGAAGGAACTGTGGACTTATCCCGCTGAGGTCTTCGAAGCACGATTAATCATCGAGCCGAAGGTGGCCGCGCTCGCGGCGTTGCGGGCGACGCCCTACGAAACCGAAGAGATGCAGAAGGTCATCCAGCATGGCAGTACCGCCGCGACGCTGGCGGAGTTCGAGCGCTGGGATGCCGCGTTCCATCAATTAGTAGTGGCGGCGGCCCGCAACGGATTGCTGGCCTCGCTCTACGAAGGTATTCACTCGCTTCGGGCGGGGCGGCTTTGGGGACGCATGAAAGAGCAGTCTCTGACGAAAGAGCGCATGCAGGAGTATACGGTTCATCATCGCGCGATCTTGCAGGCGATCATTGACCGGGATGGTGGGCAGGCCGAACAAAGAATGCATAACCATATCTTGACCGCGAGAGCCAATATTCTCGGATCAGAGACAATGGCCTAAGAAGATATGGCCAACAATACTATCAGACTGCCGTACACTTTCGAGCGGGATGGCAGTCTTCTATTCAAGGCGGAGCACCTGACACTCTTTAACATACCCGCAGCGCGGATTGTCCGCCCGTCAGTCCTGGAGAAATGAGTGTTAGGCAGATGCAATGCAAAAGGTTGCGGCGATGTGCACCCAGGCCTGCCCGCAAGCAAGGTCATGGCCGCTTTTCTTCGGGCTGCCGGCGGCGCATGGCACGCTTATCCCGCCATTCATAAAGGGAATAGACAAGCGGGATGAACCACGGCTTGCCGCGGTAGAATGGTATGGCCTTCGGTGCGGGGTCGAAATCGAAGGCGGACTGCGCCTTTTCGGCTTCACCGAGGATCTTGAAGGCAGCCTTCTTGCCCAACCAGCGGGCCCAGACCACTCCGGAACCGCAGAACCCGGTGGCGTAGACCGTATCGCCCGAGGTGAAAATCCGCGGCACCATGTCGCGATGCATGGCGACCTGGCCAAACCAACTATGCGTCAGGCCAACGCCCTCCAGCTCGGGGAAAATCCGGCCCAGTTCGCTGCGCAAATGGGTGGTCGGGGCCAGCGCGTCACCCGCCGTGGTGCCGTCCCGGCCGCCGAAGAGGATGCGCGATCCGTCCGCCGAAGGGCGATAGTAATAGCTGAGCTGGCGCATGTCGCCATACATCATGCGCTTCGGCATCAACCGGTCCATCGCCGCTTCGCCCAATGGTTCGGTAGCAATGATGCGGCTGCGCACTGGCACAATACGGCGACGCAGCCAAGGATCGAAGCCGTCCGTATAGGCATCCGTGCAGACCAGCACCTTCCTGGCGAAGACGTCGCCGCGCGACGTTCTCAAACGGACCCCGCCGGCCTCGGCGATCGTTCCCGTAACGGCTGTGTTCTCATGGATCACCGCCCCGGTTGCCGTTGCCACCCGTAGAATACCAGCAAGCAGCTTGGCCGGATGTAGGCCACCGGTATCCATCCGCACGAATCCACCCGTGTAGAAATCCGTCCCGATGTAGGTCGGCACGTCCAACCGGGCGACGGGATGAGCCTCGATGCCCAGCAAACGCCGCAGTAGATCGGCGGAGCGGCTGAGTTCTTCGCATTCATCCGCGTTGATCGCGCCGACGAAGAGGCCGGAGAGATGGAAGTCACAGTCCACCTTCTCCTCCTTCAGAAAGGCCCAAAGGTCTTCCCGCGCGGCCTTTCCCTCCATCAGGATCTCGGTGGCGCGGGCCTCGCCGAATCTTCTGATCAACTCCTTGCGTCCGGGTCGAATGCTCCCGCTCGCCATGCCGCCGTTACGACTGGAAGCCGCCTGCCCCAGCGCCTGGCGATCAAAAAGCTGGACACTGCGACCGGCACGAGCAAGCTCAATGGCCGCCGAAAGTCCTGCATAGCCTCCCCCAACGATCGCCACGTCGCATTTGGGGACGACGGGGCGGACTATGGGAGGAGAGAAGGTGCAACCGTCCCACCAATAGGGCGTGGATTTGAAGGGGTCAGCGGTCATGGGAATATACCAGCTTTTGGTCGCATAAGCGCGGGCAAGCACAACCGGTTAATCACGTGAGACCCAGAGTTTGCGTGTGGTTTCGATGGCGCGCCATACTCCGGTGAAACCCGGATGCATGACGAAGGCGTCGCCAGCCGCGATGCGGCGCGGCTGGCAGCCATCCTCAATGAGTTCGGAGACACCCGAAAGGATGTAGCAGAACTCGAAAGTCTCGCCCTTAATCGAACGATAGGCGCCTGGCGTGACCTCCCAGACCCCTGCCTTCACGGCGCCGTCTGCGGTCTGGGCGATATCCCAGCTCAGAAAACGTGGATCGCCCTCCACAAGGCGGTCGGGCAGAGGCTGCCCTTCGCGTGGGCGCGGAAGAACATTCTGGTCGATGAACGTCAGCTTGGACATGGGGATGTGGGCTTTGTGCGGGTTAAACGCCGTTCGAACCAAAGTTGCCGTTCCAGAAGCTTCAAGGCGGTTAGCCCGACGACATTGAGGGTGAGGTAGAAGGCGGAAGTGATGATGAAGATGTCCATAATGGCGAAGGTTTCGCTCATCAGGCGTTTGGCCCAACCGGTGATTTCCAGCACAGCGATGGTTGAGGCGAGGCTGGATTCCTTGACGATGATGGCAACCTCACTGCTGTAGGATGGCAGCGCTTGTCGCAAAGCCAACGGGAACTTGATTCGGCGCAAGATAATCCAAGGCGACATGCCGCAGGCTTCCGCCGCCTCGATTAGCCCGCGCGGCAGCGACAGGAAGGCGGTGCGAAAGATTTCGGCTGTGTACGCGCCAGTGTTCAACAAGACCGCGAGAATGGCTGCGTGCAAGCCGTCGCCGATAAGCCACCAAATCACCGGGTTAGCGCGAAGGAACCCGACCTGCCCTAATCCGTAGTAGATCACAAATATCTGCACCAGCATGGGCGTGCCGCGAAAGACAGCGCAATACGCGTCGGCCGCCTTGCAAACCAAGCGATTGCGCGAAGTGCGGGCGAGCGCCACCAGGATGCCGAATGGCAGTCCTAAGCCCACGCCGAACACCGAGATCAGAAGCGTGGTCTTTGCGCCGGTGAGAAGGAACGGAATCGCGTAGGCAATAATGGTGAAATCCATTCTAACCTCCGCTGAAGCCGCGGTTGATATGGCGCTCACCCAAGCCGAACAGGGTCTGGCTAACCGCTGTCATGGCGAAGAACAGAGAAGCGGCAATGCAGTAGAAGAGAAGTGGCGAGCGCGTGATGCCGGCCGCGATGGCCGCCATTCGCATCAGTTCCTGCATGCCGACGACGGAAACGAGCGAAGTATCCTTTATCGTCATCTGCCAGACATTGTTGACCCCGCCGAGAGCAAGTCTCAACGCGAGTGGCAACGTAATTCGGAAAAAGGCGACCCGTGGCGGCAACGCCAGAGATTTCGCGGCTTCAAGAAGGCCTTTGGGAACGGCTTCCAACGCGCCGCGCATCACCTCGACTGAATAGGCGCAGGAGATCGTCGCGATGGCAAGGATGCCGATGAGGGAAGGGTAGGCGCTTTCGGCCACGTCCCGGTAGCCGAAGGCGACGGCGACCTTCTGCACCCAGTCGACGGAGCCGAAGAACAGGAGATAGATCACAAGAAGGCCCGGCACGCCCCGGACGACGATGCTGTAAACGTCGACCACCTGGGACAGCACCGGGACTCGCTGCCAGCGGGCGATGGCAAACGGAACGGCTGCGATCAACCCGATCACCATGCCGGCCAGACCGATGCAGATCGTCACTAACGCGCCGCGCAGCAAAGCGAGCCCCCAGCCCTGCTCCACAATGAGCGACCAGAAAGTTTCAAACATGGACGACACCCGTGGGGCCGTCGCGGGCTGCGACGGCCGGTTGTTGCGAGAGGATCACTTCTTGCAGGGAATGGTGTAGTCGTCCTTGAACCACTTGAGTGAAGACTCCTTGATCTTGCCTCCGTTGATCAAGTTGCAGAGGGCGGCATCTAGCTTGGCCTTGAGTTCGGCATTGCCCTTGCGCAAACCGACGCCCATGCCGTGGCCGAGGGTTTCAGGATCGTTCATCGCCGTAATCTTCACGTCGATCTTCGTGAAGTTGGCACCGTCCGGCGTAGCGAGGAAATCCATCCAAGTCGGGGAGTCGCCGAAAGCAGCCTCCAGACGGCCAGCGGCAAGGTCAGCGGTTTGCTGCGTGGTGGCATCGTAAGTCTTGACGTCGGCGCTGGTCGCGCGCTTGCCGATGAATTTGGCGTAGGTCGTGCCTGTCACGACGCCGACGCTCTTTCCAGCGAGCGCCTTTTCGATCTCGTCGAGACTCTTGAGCCCAGCAAGGGGGGAGTCTTTGGGGACCACGAAATAGAGCGGCGTGGTGGCGTACGGGATGGAGTAGTCGATCTTCTTCTGGCGCTCGGCAGTGATGCCAAGGCCGGAAATGATCACGTCGAAGCGGTCGCTATCCATGGAGGGAACCAGCGAGCTGAAAGCCTGCACCACGAATTTGCACTTCATCTTGAGTTCGGCGCAGATACCGTTGGCGACATCGGCGTCGAAGCCGGTGACGTTTCCGTTTGCGTCGGCCATGCTGAACAACGGCGCGTCGCCTTCCGTACCGACGCGTAGGACGCCTTCCTCGGCGCGCGCGGCACCGACTGCGGCGGCGAGCATGAAACCCGACAGGAAAATCGAGCGAAACGCTTGCACTGAAAGCATGAGTGTTACCCCTTTTTCTTTGTTCTAGTGAAGAAAACCGCGTTCACGCGGCGGCTGGCATGACGCTGGAGAGAAACCTTTTCACCGCCTCCGAGGCGGGGTTGCGAAACAACTCTTCCGGCGCATCGTCCTGCTCAAGCATACCTTTGCGCAGGAATATCATTCGGTTCGACACGTCGCGCGCAAACCGCATTTCATGGGTGACGAGAAGGATGGTCGCACCCTCCTCAGCAAGCGTGCGGATCACCTTCAGCACCTCGCCTACCAGTTCCGGATCGAGCGCGGAGGTGGGCTCGTCAAAAAGCATGATCTTTGGTCGCATCGCCAGCACCCGCGCGATTGCAACGCGCTGTTGTTGACCGCCCGAAAGCTGACTGGGATAGCGATCGCGGAACTCGGCCATGCCCACCTTGGAAAGCGCCGAAAGCGCCATGTCCTCGGCCTCCCGCCTTCCTTTCCCGAGCACGTAGACGAGCGCCTCCGTCACGTTGCCGATCACAGTGCGGTGCGGCCAGAGATTGAAGCTCTGGAACACCATGCCGGTCCGCTGGCGAAAGAGTCGGATCTTCGCGCGGTTGGTGATTTCGCCTTTGCCCGGTCGATTGGAGGTGATGGAGATCGCGTCGCCCATCACCTCGATCCTCCCTGAGGTCGGCGTCTCCAGAAAATTTATGCAGCGCAACAACGTGCTCTTGCCCGAGCCGGACGCGCCGATAAGGGAAATGACCTCCCCCTCGGCCATCTGGAAAGTGACGTCGTTGAGGATCCTGACTGCGCCGAAAGCCTTGCTGAGTTCATGAACCTTGAGAACCGGGGGGTATGTCATGGCGTCTTCGGTCCCATTCAGCTTGCATCTTCTCAACACCGGGCTGGGCCCAGTTGTCCGTCGTCTGCGCGAGTTCGTTAATTGCTGCTTGGCGACTGTGACCATCGATCCCGCTGCCGTCGGTGACGGCGCCGTCTGCAACGCATCTCCTCCAAACGGTTCGATTTCCGTTGCTGTTAGTCACACTCATCGGCTTGCTGCCTCCAGCAATTACGTGCAACCAATCTCTGGGTTGTCGAAACCAATATGAAATTGGTATCGCAACCGGTGTCAAGATAGATCAAATTGGTTGCGGAAAAAAATCTGCTTACGTCTGCGGAAGTGGCTGTATTACGGTTGTTTTGAGCCACGCGACCGGCTGCCGCCTAAGCGCGATATCGCGGTCGAACTAGGTTGCCTCGCACGGCCCTGCGGCGCATGCTCGCCGAGACGGTGCAAGAGGGGCGCCTTCTTAGCCATGCGGGGCGTGGCACCTTCTTCGCCGAGTGCGGCGCAATTGGCGCCCCGTATCTGAGGGAAATGTGGACTTATCCCGCTGAGGTCTTCGAAGCGCGATTGATAATCGGGCCTGAGCTAGCCGCGCTTGCGCCCTTTCAGGCGACGCCTTCGGATCGAGGCGAGCAAGGAACGACAGCGTTCCTCGGCGACCTCTCTGGGAACGAAGTCTTTACTAGCGCTGAGAGTTGGTCAAGAAATCGTTCTTAGCGCGAGTGCCTTAATAGATTGTCGCCGACGACCCGCGGCGGTTTTCGGTCCCTGATGTGGCTCCGGCTCCACCTACCGCCAAAGCTGCCAACCTCGCCGTTGGTCGCTTCGATAGTCCAGGGAGGTAGCGGCAAAGCTGTTCTCTGCGGCCAACATGCTGAAGGCGCACTGCTGAACTACGGATTCCGAACGTGGCCGCTTTTCACGAATGACAGCCCCCTTCCACCGTTAGATCTGTGTTCTCTCGGCTAATATGAGCGCGTCTTCGACGTCCACTCCGAGCGCATCCAGCCACTTTCTGCGCATCCAGCGCGGCACGGACGTCTGTGCCAGGAGCGGTCACCCAAGTAGACAGGCTGTTAAGATACGCGATCGTTAAGCAGCGTACCTTACCATCGTCGACGTTATCGCAAGTGTGCTTGTCAGACGGCCGAGGTCTTGTCGGCGACGGCGGCCTGGATCAGGCGATCGGCCAGAATTGCCAGGAAGGCGATCGACAGACCGGCGATGAGGCCCATGCCGGCATCGGCCTTGCCGAGCGCGACATAGACCGCCTGCCCGAGATCGCGCGTGCCGACAAGGGCAGCGATCGCCAGCATCGACAAGGCCGCCATGATGGTCTGGTTGAGGCCCAGCATGACGACCGGCAGGGCGAGCGGCAGCTTGGCCTGCAGCAGCGTCTGCATGGGGGTCGCGCCCATCTGCTCGACGGCCTCGACCACGTCGGCGCGCACATGCCTCAACCCATGCTCGACATAGCGGATCGGCGGCACGATGGCGTAGAGCACGATGGCGATCAGCGCGGTGAATTCGCCGACCTTGAAGAACATCAGCGCGGGAATGAGGAAGACGAATTGCGGCATGGTCTGCAGCGCGTCGCAGATCGGCCTCAGGATGCGCGAGACGCGGTCGCTGTGCGCCGCCCATGTCCCCAGCGCGCCGCCGACCAGCAGGCAGAGCAGCACCGCCAGCGTGCAGAGATAGAGTGATTGCACAAGCTGTGGCCACAGCCCGTTGACCAGGATCAGCGCGAAGCCGGCGAGCGCGAAAAGACCAAGCCGGAGGCCCGCGACTTGTCCCGCGAGCAACGCAACGGCAAGGATGAAGATCGGCCAAGGCAGGCCGAGGAAGCCGGTGTAGAGGACGAGTCCGGCTACCGCCACCGCGAGGGCTGCCCGCCAGCCGAAGCCGCGCAGCATCAGCCCGGCTGCGGCGAGCACGAGGGCGAAATAGGCGGCGGCCACCGCAGGCGACAGGGCGAAGCCCCAGATCGCCGGCGTGGCGGAGCCCGAAATGCCGACCCGCAGCGGCAAAAGCAGGCAATAGAGGACCACGTTGCGGACGCCGTCGAAGAACCAGGCATAGTCGCGCACGAGCCCCAGCAGCCATTGATTGACGGCGCCCATCTCCATGCGCAACCCGGTTTCCGGCAACAGCGTGGCATCCGGGGTGGCAAGGCGGTTGGCGACCGCAAGGGCGACCGCGACCGCCAGCGACAGCACCAGCCGGCGTGGCGTCATCCATTGCATGGCGCGCGTCGGCCCGGTCTCGGGCCCTCTGGCAAAGCCGATGGTGAGGCGGTCGATGAGAATGGCGAGCAGGGCGATGACCAGGCCGGAGAGGATGCTCTGGCCGAACTCGGCCTTGCGCATCGAGGACAGCACTTCCCAGCCGATATCCTCGAAGCCGCCGATGATGGCGGCGACGATGACCATCGACAGCGCCGCCATGGTCGTCTGGTTGAAGCCGACGAGAAGCTGCGGCAGCGCCGTCGGCACCTCGACCTGCCAGAACTGCTGGCGGCGCGTGCAGCCACTCATCAGTCCGGCTTCGCTGATCGCCGCCGGCACGCGGTCGAGACCGAGCATGGTGTTGCGCACCATTGGCGGTGTTGCGTAGATCGCGGAGGCGATCAACCCGACGACAGGCCCAAAGCCGAACAAAAGCAAAAGCGGGATGAGGTAGGCGAAGGCGGGCACGGTCTGCATCAGGTCCAGCACGCCGAGTAGCACCTGACGCAGGCGCGGACGGGCATAGCCAAGGACGCCGAGCAGGAACCCAAGCACGGTGGAGATCGGCACCGCCAGCAGCACAAGCGAAAGTGTATTCATGCTCTGCGGCCAGTAGCCGGCGAGCAGGATGTAGGCGAGCGCGAGCAGGGCGAAGATGGCCAGCCGTCCGCCGCTCGACTTCATGGCGAGAGCCGCCACGCAAAGCATCACCGCCGGCCAGGGCAGCCAGGCAAGCACCAGGCGAGCGCCGCGCATCGGCGCGTCGAGCATGGCCGACAGCGCCCGGAACGCCGGCTGGACAACGGCGACGATAGCGTCGGTCGCCGCGTTGACATAGACGGCCAGCGGCAGCGTCCATTCCTTGGGGAAATTGACCAGCCAGGGGAGCTCTGCCCTCAGCAGCAGGCAAAGCGCCGTCAATACGGCGAGAGCGCACCAGGGAAGAAGGGCCGGATCCACTGCGAACCTCGATGAGGAGCGTAATGTCGCGGCCGGCGCGGTCATGGGTGCGTACGCCTTGCCTGCTCGCGCTCCAGCACGGCGAGCACCGCGCCGGCGTCGAGCACTGCCGGCGGGCTGTCGCCAGTGCCTGACACCGTGAAGGCCGCCACACCGGAGGCAAGCTGCGGGATCAACGCCTCGAGGCTGGTGTCGGCGGCGATGCTTTGCTCGGGCAGCGCCGCCCCGTTCGCCGGAGCGGCAATGTCGCCCGCTGTGATAACGCGCAGCAGCGGCATATCCTCGGTGAACTGTGCGACATAGTCGTCGGCCGGATTGAGCACGATATCGGCCGGGCGGCCGATCTGGACGATCTTGCCGGCCCGCATGATCGCCAGCCGGTCGGCAAGCCGGAAGGCCTCGGCGATGTCGTGGGTGATGAAGATGATGGTCTTCTTCAGCATGCGCTGCAGGCGCAGGAACTCGTCCTGCATCTGGCGGCGAATCAACGGGTCGAGCGCCGAGAACGGCTCGTCGAGGAACCAGAGTTCCGGCCCGACGGCGAGCGAGCGGGCGATGCCGACGCGCTGCTGCTGGCCGCCGGAAAGCTGATGCGGAAAGGAGTCCTCACGGCCTTCGAGCCCGACCAGCGCGATCATCTCGCGGGCGCGGGCTTCACGCTCCTTCGCCGGCTTGCCCTGGATCTTCAGGGGAAAGGCGACGTTGCCCAGCACGCTCAGATGCGGCAGCAGGCCGAAATTCTGGAAGACCATGCCCATCGCATGCCTTCGCAGCTCGATAAGTTCCTTGCCGCTGGCCTGGAGCAGGTTCTTGCCATCGAGCAGGATCTCGCCGGCGCTCGGTTCGACAAGGCGCGACAGGCAGCGGACCAGTGTCGACTTGCCGGAGCCGGAGAGACCCATGATGACGAAGATCTCTCCGGTCGCCACTTCGAAGCTGGCATCGACGACGGCCGGCAGATGGGCTTCGGCACGCAGGCGCTCGGCCAGCGCATCGGGATCGATCACATAGCCGCGCGAGTCGAAATAGTAGGCCGGCCGCCGGCCGTAGACCTTCCAGACATTGCGGCAGGTGAGCTTTACGGGACGGCCGACATTGTTCATCGCAAGCCACCCGCGCGCGTTGGCTGCCCGGCTCCACGCATCGCGGCAGCCGGGCTTCGATTGCCTTCAGCCCTTGCCAGACACATTGGCCGGTTATCCCTTGGCGCCGTCGACCCAGGGCTTCCAGACCGCTTCGTTCTTGTCGATCCAGGCCTTGACCACCGCATCGAGATCCTCGCCCTTCTTGTCGACGGCCAGCATCAACTTCTCCTGCTCGCCGGCGTCCATCTTGAAGGCCTTGAGGAAGGCATAGGCCGCCGGCCATTTGGCGCCGAAGCCCGACCAGACGATCTTGTCGACGTCGGGCGGCGTGATGCAGTGCTCGTTTGTCTGCTCCTTGCAGGGCGGCATGGTGACCCAGCCGACATCGTTTTCGGCGAGCGCATAGTGCGGGCCCCAGAACATCATCACCAGCGGCTTCTTGGCGGCCTCCGCGGCCTCGAGCTCGGCCACCAGCGCGCCTTCCGAACCGGCGGGCACGGCGGTGTATTGCATGGAATTGTCGGCAATGATGGTTGCCGCGCGCGAACCCCAATCGGCGGGATAGTCGAGGAAGCGCGCGTTGGGCGCGGTCTCCGGCGTCGACAGCGCCTGGATGCATTCGGGCTTGTTCAAGGCATTCCAGTCGGGCAGACCGGGGCAGACCTTTTCCATGTACTTCGGATAGATCCAGCCTTCACGCGTCTTCAGATCGAGCTTGCCGATGTCCTCGATCTGCTTGGCGGCAAGCGTCTTGGGATATATGTCGCCAACATTGTTCATCCACACTTCCACCGAGGCGCTGAGCGAGCCATCGGCAAGACCGGAAAACTGCGGGAAGTTGCCGGCGGTCACATATTCGACCTTGTAGCCGAGCTTTTGCAGCAGTTGCCCGGCGATGTGCGTGGAGACGTGGGCGCCGGTCCATTCGAGCATGGCGAGCTTGATCGGCTCGTCCTTGGCGCCGAGATCGGCGCTCAGACCAGGCGTCGTGGCGGCAAGCACCAGCGCCAGGCCAATTCCGGCATTTTTCAGTCTGTTCATTGAGTTCGGCATGATGGTTTCCCCTGTTCTGGATGTTATGGTTTGAACTGAACTTCATCCTTGATGCCGAGGCTTCCGCAAACCTCTCTCTGCGCGCCACTCCCCTGGCCGCAGGACACTGTCGATCACTCCGTGAAGCTTATGACGAACCTGCCTTTCGACTGGCCTCTTTCAAGCGCGGCGAGCGCGTCCGAGACTTCGTCCAGCCTGATGGTCTCGACCGTGGTTTCGAGAGGTTGCTCCGCGTGCATGGCGACCAGCTCGCGCATTTCCTGCCTGGTGCCGACGCTGGTGCCGGTGATGACGACGCCTGTGGCCGTCAGCCACTCCTGAATGAGCGGCACGGGCTGGAAGACCATGGCAGCGGCGATGATCCTGCCGCGCGGTCTGATGCCAGCGACCATGGCGTCCCAGGTCGCGGTGGTCGGCGCGAAGTTGATGCAGGCGTGATATTTTTCGCGCCTCGCAGCGAGCCTTGACGGCAGGCTGCTGTCGGCGATCTCGGTTTGCGTCGCGCCGTAGCGGCGGGCGATCTCCAGCTTCGCCGGATCGCGATCGACCGCGAGCACCTTGACGCCGAGCCGGCTGGCGATCTGCACCGCATAGAGGCCGAGGCCGCCGCAGCCGAAGATGATCGCACTCTCGCCCGCCTTCAACCCGGCCCGCTTCACCGCGCCGTAGGCCGTGATGCCGGCACACATCACCGGGGCGGTGGTCACCGGGTCAATCGTCTCGGGCAACGCTACCGCGAACCTGGCGTCACAGACGACATATTCGGCAAAGGCGCCGGGCACGTTCAGGCCGTGCGCGCGATGGTGCTGGCAGAAGGACTCGTAGCCATCCAGGCATTCGTCGCAATGACAGCAGGTGTCGTGGATCCAGGGCACGCCGGCGCGGTCGCCCAGCGCCCAGCCGCTGACGCCGTCGCCGATCGCCTCGACGCTGCCGATGCCCTCGTGGCCCATGACGAAGGGCGAAGGCGCATGCGGCGGAACGCTCTCGCCACGCCAGATGTGCACGTCGGTGTGGCAGACGCCGCAGGCCTGCAGCCGCACCAGAACCTGACCGGGGCCGGCGACGGGACGAGGCACGCTGGTGAGGTCGAGCGGCTCGCCATAGCTGCCCAGGACCGCAGCCCGCATCGTTTGTGTGTGCGACGTCATCGATAGCCCATAAGGCGTCTGCTTGCTTTCGCAGCCTAGGCCTGCCAAAATTATATCACAATAGAAAAATTTGTTAGAGCGTACAAAATTTTCGTCGGATATACGAAACCCATGGCGACCAGGACAAAGAAGCAAAGGACCCGGATCGAGGACATCAGGCGGGTCGAGCTGATCGAGGCGGCGCACCGCATCTTCCTGCGTGACGGCCTGAAGGGCCTGACGACGACCCGCATCTGCCACGAGGCCGGCATGTCGCAAGGCATCCTGACCTATTATTTCAAGGACAAGGACCAGGTGCTGTTCGAGATGGTGCGATACGCCAACCGTGTCCTGATGGATGCGGTGGTGATCAATCTGCGCCAGGCCGAGACCCGGTGGGATCGCCTGACGGCCATCGTCGATGGCAATTTCCCGGAGGAGAAGTTTGAGCGCAGCACAGCCAACGCCTGGATTTCCTTCTACGCGGAAGCGGCGCACAATCCCCGCTACGCCCGGCTGCAGGAGCTGTTCTACAAGCGCCTGCGGTCGAACATCGGCTCGGCGCTGTCGCCGCTGTGGTCGAAGCAGGAGATCGATGATTTCGTGCGCGGCTTTGCCGCCATGTTGGACGGCTTCTGGCTGCGGCGCGGCCACTCCGACGACGCCATCTCGCATCTGGAGGCGAGAGCGCTGCTGGTCGAATATTCGGAAAAGATGCTTGGCGCGGGCATGGTGTCGAAGCTGAAAAGGCTTCAATTGCAGGCGGCGTAACGGACCCGACTGCGTCGCCGGCAGCGAGCGGTTGTGAGCGCTCCTTGCCGACGCGGGTTTCACCATAAGGCCCCGCCGGTGATCTGGATATTTTCCATGGTGATCCCCTTGGCGAGGTCCGAGCAGAGGAACACCGCAAGCGCCGCGATCTCCTCCGGCTGCATGATGCGCCCTTGAGGGTTGCCTTTCCTGAATTCGTCCATCGCGTCTTCGACGCTGCGGCCCCTGCCCTCGCGCGCCACCACCTGCGCGACGTTGCGGCGCATCAGTTCGGTCTCGACCCATGTCGGGCTGATCATGACGCAGGTCACACCATGCGGCGCCCCTTCCAGCGCCACGCAACGCGTCAAGCCGAGCAGGCCGGCCTTGGAGGCGCAATAGGCCGGATTGTCCTTCCAGCCGACGGACGCCGCGGTCGAGCCGATATTGACGATGCGGCCCCAGCCGCGCTCGATCATGCCGGGCAGGACGGCGCGCGTGGTGCGGAAGGCGCCGGTCAGATTGGTGTCGACGATCTTGTCCCAGAGCTCGTCGGAATGGCCGCAGACCGGCTGCTCGGCGGTCGTGCCCGCGGCGTTGACCAGGATGTCGGCCGGACCGACAACTGCTTGGGCCTCGGCGAAGAAGAGGTTGGTGAGAGCGCTGTCGCGCACGTCGAGATGCGCGGCATGGACCTTGGTGCCATACGCGGCAAGCGCGGCGCGGACGCGCTCGACCTCTTCCGCGCCGGGATAATAGGCAGCGTCGGTTCTGCCCGCTTGCGGCGGCGCGACGTAGGATCCGACGGCTACATTGGCGCCGGCCTTGGCGAGCGCGGTTGCGATGGCAAAGCCCATGCCAGAAAAACCGCCTGTGACGATCGCGCTGCGGCCGCTCAGGTTTGTCATCGCATGCGATCTCCCTTTTCACACTGCAAGATAGCCTCCGTCGACGACCATTTCGGAGCCGGTGACGAATTTGGATTCGTCGGAAGCAAGGTAGAGGACCATCCAGGCGATGTCGTTCGGCTCGCCGAGGAAGCCTATCGGGTGGCGCGACAAGGCCTTGGCCTTTTCCTGCTCGAGCGTGCCGAGGTCGCGCAGGTAATTCTCTGTCTGCGGCGTCCAGATATAGCCGGGATGGATGGAGTTGCAGCGGATGCCGTAGCGCTGCTCGGCGCAATGCACGGCGACCGCCTTGGTCAGGGTGCGCACGCCGCCCTTGGATGCGCAATAGGCGGCAAGCTCGGCCTCGCCGATGATGCCGTCGATGGAGGAGAGGTTGATGATCGATCCGCCACCGGATTTCTTCATCAGCTTGATGCCTTCCTGGCAGCCGAGAAAGACGCCGTCGAGATTGACCGCCATGGTGCGCCGCCATTCGGCCAAGGAGGTGTCCTCGATGTTCTTGGCGATGGCGATGCCGGCATTGTTGACAAGCACGTCGAGCCGCCCGAAGCGCTGCTCGATCGCCGCCATGACAGCCGGCCAGCTCTCGGGCTTCGAGACGTCCTGGCGCAGGGCCAGCGCCTCGCCGCCGACCTTGACGATCTCGGCCGCCGTGCTGCCGGCGAGAGCTTCGTCGATATCGCTCACGACCAGTTTTGCGCCTTCCGACGCCAGAAGGAGCGACGACGCCCGCCCGAGGCCGAGCCCGGCCCCGGTGATGAGCGCTACCTTGCCTGCGACGCGGCCCATTTCGGCATCAGCCTCCCTTGTTCGACGGTTCCAGCGGCTTGCCCAGCCAGTCACGATAAAAGCCTTCGAGATCGGGCTCGAAATCATGCACGATGGGATAACCCGGCGCTGCCGCCTCGACCTCATGCAGCGTGCCGCATTCCGGACAGATGAATTCGCGGATTTCCATCCAGTCCGGATCCGGCAGGTCGCTGTTGGGATAGATCTCGCGCAACGATTCCTCGGTGTCGCGCACGATGATCGCGGCCTTGAGCTTCCAGTTCCTGCGGTAGTCGCCGAAGGAATGGCCGCATTCGCATTTCGTCACCCGCTCGTCGCCGCTCTGACAGATGAAGAGGTGATCGCCCACGGGGAGCAGTATCGGATCGCTCCAACCGACACGGTCCTGCAGCACCGCGACGTATTTGAAGAAGCGGTCGTCATCCTTGTAGGCGCTCATGATCCGGCGCGTCTGCGGCCAGGGCAGCGTGCCGGCAACCAGATCGGCAATGACTTCCTTGCTGTATGAGGTCATGGTCCTTACTCCACGCCGAAGGTCGATTTGGCGTCGACATCCCAAAAGGTCGAAAGGTCTTTTGCGAAGCGCGGCGAAAGCTTGATCGCGCTGGCATACATCTTCCTCACCTCGGGCGCGAAATCGGCTGCCTTGACCCGTTCGCGCTCCTTGGCCATCCATTCCGAAACCGGCTTTGCGCGCGCCAGGCGCTTTGCCCGCATCTCGGCGCGATGGCGTTTCGTTGCTTCGAGATTGGCGATCGGAAAGCCTTCCTCGTCCTCTTCAAGCACGATGCCGAAAACACCTTCGGCAGCTTCCTTGGTCAGGAAGCCGTTCTCGACGTCCCATGCTGTCTTCACCGGATCGCGCTCCAGCACGTCGCCGTAACCGCCGCCGCCATTGTAGGAGTGGGTGAAAACATCGCCCGTCTTGTGCGGCGCGGTGATGTAGGGCCCCTCCAGCGTCACATGCTCGCCTTCCAGCCGGACCTCGAGTTCCGAGCGATAGGGATTGGTGCCAGTGTGGTGGGCGAGCGGCGCGCGGTTCTCGGCGAGTTCGAAGATATTGCTGTCGCGCACCGCGCGGTGTTTCTGGCAGGTCGGCGCCGGATAGCCGCCGCAGAGCCCGCCATTGTCGAAGACGCGGGAGGAATGTTCGGACGTAACCAGCCTCAGATGATCGGTCTTTGAGACCAGCCAGGTCGACAGGAAGGAACAGCCGCCGCGATATTTGCCGGCGCCGCCGGAATTGGGAACGATGGAGCGGCCGATATAGAGCATCGGCATGTTCTGTTCCCAGATCTCGATATTGCCCATGTCGGATTCCGGATTCCAGCCGACATAGGCGGTGTCGAGCCCGTCCTTGATGGCTAAAGCGCCGGAGCCGGCTGCCGCGCATTCGAAATGCGCCATGCCGAAAGACGTGCCGTACTGGCTCTCTCCGCCCATCTCGATCATCGGGCTGTTGACCTGGCCGACAAAGGCCTCCTCGACGAAGCCGCGGGCGATGAAGGAGCGCGAGAGCAGCCGCTGGAAGACACCAAACGCGGGGAGCAGCAGCGCCCAGGAGGTGGCGGTCGCCACCATCTCGCTGTCGGGGTTGGTCCAGGTGCCGGCCGGCAGCTTCAGCTCCGTCGCCATCCAGGCACCGTCATTGACAAGGCCCTCGAAATTCATGTGCTGGGTCAGGGTGACGAACATGCCGCCGTCCATGCCGGCCGGCGTACAGTTCATCGAATGGTAACCCCAGGGCTGCGTGCCCTCGAAGTCCATGATGATCTTGCCGTCGCCGGTGATCTCCATCTCGATCGGAATGTTGTAGAGCCAGTCGGGATCGCCAAGCGGCTGGTAGCCCGGCTTGCCGGCGGTGACGTGACCATAAAAGGTGTGGCTGCGATAGATGCCGGGCACGGTGAGCTGGCGCGTGCGCGCGAGCTGGGCGCGGCGGCCCTCCTCGATGAATTCCTTCGACACCTGCATCCAGTAGTCGAGGCCGATCTCGTCGATCAGCGCCTTGACGCTTTCGCGCATGTCGATGCAGGAGGCGACCTTGGCCTTCTCGTCCAGTACCCAGTAGATCGGCATTCTGAGATTGCGCTCGCAGCGTATGACATAGTCGCGCCGGAGCTCGTCGTTCTCGCCGACCTTCTCGGCGCAGACGAACAACCCTTCCGTGAAGCGTTCCTGCGCCAGCGCCACGTCGCCGCCGGGGGTGATGCCGCCGGCCTCGAGCTCATGGCAGACAGCGCCCGCCCAGCCGACCAGTCTGCCCGAATGGAAGATCGGCACCACGTCCATCACGTCCGGCACCTGCACGGTGCCGATGAAGGCGTCATTGTTGGCGAAGATATCGCCGTCGCGGATTTGCGGGTTCTCCTCGTAGCCGTTGCGGATCATCCATTTGATGAAGCGGCTCATCGTATGCACGTGCACCATGATGCCGTTGGAGAGCGCGATCGCGTCGCCTTCCGGCGTGTAGATGGCCACCACCATCTCGCCGACTTCGCGCACGCCCGGCGAGGCGGAGATGCGGCGCGCCATCTCGCGGGCGGAGACGCAATAGGCGCGCAGCTTGGTGTGCAGCGTCTCGAATTTCAGCGGGTCCTGGTTGCGCAGCTCGAGCTCGGTGATGCCGTCATAGCAGCCGGTCTCTTCCATCAGCCGTTCGGATTCGATCAGCCGTTCGCGGATGCGCAGCGCAGAGGCGGGTTTGTCCAGCATGGCGTTCGCCCTCTCAAGCATGGGAGTAGTGGAGCAGCGTCCATTCATCGACGAAGACGCGGTCCCGCGGATGGACGACGAGCGTCGTCGCCGGATGTTCGATGATGGCCGGGCCGATGACCTCGTGGCCGGGCTGCAGCAAGTCCATCTCGTAGAGATTGGCCTCGTGCCAACGGCCGCCGATATAGGCCTCGCGCACGCCCTTATGGGCGGACGCCGGGTCTGACTTGCCGGGCGGCCGCTTGACCAGCATCGGCTTGACCTTGTCGGCGGTGGCGATCAAGCCCAGCTCGGTGATCGAGAAGCCGGCCTCGCCATAACGCGAGACGCGATGATTGACCTTGGCGTAGACCGCCTCGAACTCGGCGATGACCTTGCGCATGTCGTCGGCCGAAGCGATCACCGACAGCGGCGCCATCACCTCGACGTCCTCGAGTTGGCCGGTGTAGCGCATCATCAGGAACGGCACGGTCTTGATCTTCGGGAGCGCATGGCCGTCGGCGACCATTTCGTCGACCGCTGCCTTGGTCAGATCGTCCCAGACGCCCGTGACCTTTGCGCCGAAGGCCTGCAATTCGTCATCGCTCGCGCGCGCGCCGATGTCGATCTGTGTCGACACCGAATGGCGGCGCATGAAATCGGCGGTGGTGCAGCCGAAGGCCGAGAAGGCGGCGGCGAACTGGAAGGTGATGATGTCCTTGAAGCCGATGCCCCTGGAGCAGCCTGCCAGATGCAGCGGGCCGGAGCCGCCATAGGACAAAAGCGTGAATTCCGACGGGTGGATGCCCTGGCCGGAGATGACGCGCCGCAGCGCGTTGTTGGCATCGGCCTCGAGCATGTCGATCATGCCTTCGGCAGCCTCCTCGACGCCGACGCCGAGCACGCGGGCGCATTTCTCCTCGAAGGCTTTTCGCGCCTTCTCGACCTGCAGCACGACTTTGCCGCCAAGGAAGTAATGCGGGTTGAGCCGTCCGAGGATGGCGTCGCAGTCGGCGATGGTGGGCTCCGTGCCGCCCTTGGCGAAGCAGATCGGTCCTGGATCGGAGCCCGCGCTTTCCGGCCCGAGCGAGACCTTTCTCGTCAGAGGGTCGACCTTCAGGATCATGCCGGCGCCGGCGCCAATCGTGTCGAGATGCAGCGTCGGCACGTTGAGCTTGAAGCGGTCCATCAGTGGCTCGTTCTCGATCCGCGTCTGGCCACGGGTGATCACGCCCATGTCGAAGGAGGTGCCGCCCATGTCCGAGCAGATCAGCGAATCGTTACCGATCAGCTTGCCGACATAGGCGGCTCCGAGGATGCCGCCGATCGGCCCGGAGATCATTGTCTCGTGCAGACGCGGATGGTTGATCGAGGTCAGGCCACCAAAGGAGAGCAGGGTCTGCACGCCGTATTTGAAGCCGTATTTCTTCGAGACGTCCTCGATGCCCTTGAGCTGCTTGCGGCCGCGCGAGGTGGCGTAGGCCTCGATCAGCACCGAGTTCAGCCGCGACTGCTCGCGGATCACCGGGCGCACCTCATGGCTGGTGTAGACGAGGATATCAGCGCCGGCGGCATCGATCTCTTCGCGGCAGATTTCGGCGATGCGTTTCTCATGCGCCGGATTGACATGCGAGAAGACGGTCATGATGCAGATCGCCTCGACCTTGTCGGCGATCAGCTTCTTCGCGGCGGCATGCACCTCGTGCTCGTAGAGCGGCAGGATGACATCGCCGAACTGATCGATGCGTTCGGTGACGCCGTGAGTGCGGCGGCGCGGCACCAGCGGATCTGGATGGTGATGGGTGACCGCATGCAGGCGGTCCGCATAGGAGTAGTCGGCCCAGGCCTGCAGGCCGCGACCCATCAGGATCATGTCCTCGAGGCCCTTGGTGGTGATCAGCCCGAGCTTGCGACCGGTGCGCGACAACAGCGTGTTGAGCATGCCGGTGCCGGAATAGAGCACGACATTGACGCCCGAGAACAGGTCCTGCAGCGAGATGCCCCAGGCATCGGCCGCATCTTCGGCAGAAGCGAGAAACCCTTCGGCCTCGTTCTTCGGCGTAGTCGCCGACTTGCCTATCTTGAAGTGACCGTCCTGATCGACAAGGATCGTGTCGGTCATGGTGCCGCCGGCGTCGATGCCGATTACGATTGGATTGGTGGTGATCTGGTCCACTGGTCGCTTTCCCTTGCCGAGAACGACCGCAGGCTAGATTCGAGGGGCCGGACCGCGCCATATGCCTAAAGGCACAATGACGGCAGAGCGTGGTTCGCCGAGAAGAGGGCATGCGCATGGGCAACATCTGGGCGCCGCTGGCCAAGGCGATCGCCGCCACCGGCACCGACCGGCATGTCGACTGCCTGATCGACCTGATCGGCGCCGACATCGCGCATGACCTGGTGACGGTGACGCGCTATTCGGCGACGAAGACGCCGGAATTCGTCAAGCACCGGCGCTTCTCCGACGAGATGGTGCGGCGCTACCTCGAAAACTATTACGTCTTCGATCCCTTCTATGCCTCCTGGCGGCGAGCGCGGCGGCTGGGCATCATGCCACTCAAGAGCCTGGCCGACGAAGAGGCCAAGCGCGGCCAGTACATAGCCGGCTTCCTCGCGCAGTCGGAGATCTGCGACGAGGTCGGCATTATTCTCGCCGATGGCGGCGACTGGTGCCTCGGCATCTTCCTCGACCGCTCGACCAACGCCTTCAAGGACAACGAAATAGCGCTGCTGGAAGAGCGGCTACCGGTGTTCGAGGCGCTACATGCGCTGGACATCAAGGCGCGCGGCAGCGACTTCTCCCGTACCTCGGCCCCGACCGGCCCGGGCGCCTCGCCGCAGCAAAAGCCAAGCATCCCGGAGAGCCTGTGGCCGGAGCTGTCGCTGCGCGAGCGCGAGCTGGTGCAGCTGATCCTCGCCGGCCACCCGACCGCCAACATCGCCGAGCGGCTCGGTATCACTGTCGGCACGGTGAAGAACCATCGCCGGCGCATCTACGAGAAGCTCGACATCACCACGGAGCGCGAATTGTTTCTACAGTTCTTCCAGCACAAGAGTTCAGCAAGGTAGCTACTCTCAATCGAGTGCAGCGAATTGCCTTGCCGCACAGCAACCGGGGTGGCTGAAATTCAAACCCAGACATCGTAGATACGTGGTGAATGCCCGCTTTCGGGCGTTGCACAAGCTGACTTCAACGGCCGACATTTAGGCGCAAAGCTGCCGGTCAAATCCAGCATCCAGACGACATTGCGACTTACAGAGCCTGCCGCAGGCCACCGTGATCGATGGCTGCATAGGCACAGGTCAGTAACCGGAGTGGGTCGACACAGTGACACATGAGCGGTCTTGTGCTTCAGCAAGCAAATGCCAAATCCCGCACAGACCGCATCCGATCAATCAGCCTGGCTCGGGCGCCGGCTTGCGAGCGAACGGGCGCAGCACCGCTCGTCCCAGCGTTTGCCCGGGCATTTCCACAAGCGTGTAAGTGATCCAGGACAGAGCGCAAACCACAGGCAACACGACCCCAAGCACGATAGCGAAGCGGAGCGGCGCGTCCAAATCGTAGCCATAGCGGGCAATGACGAAGGCGGCGACGGGTTGCAGGACCAACAGATGGATTAGATAAATGCTGTAGGAGAGCTCGCCGAGCATGCGAAAGACGCCCCCTCCAAAAGCGACGGCAATCTTTCGCGCCACGGCACCGGGCGCACCCGGCAGCATCCTGTAGAGTACGAGGGCAAAGAAGCCCATCACCAAAGCTTCCCGTATCAGGAGTTTGGACAGCCCATACCCATCGCCGAAGGGGATGGCCGCGAGCGCCATTGCCAGCACCAGATAGAGCAGCGGCCGCGGCCGCTTCTGATGCACTAGGCCGGCGAGCAGCATGCCGCACAGAAACACCTGGATCTTGAGCGCCAATAAGGACGGCATCGGGAAATCGACCGACGCCAGGGAAAGGGCCATCACCGCGAGGCTGCCAAGCGCCGCCACGGACAAAGCGCCCCAGACCCAGCCGAAGCCGCGCACCAGCAGCATAAGCGCCGGAAAGGCCGCATAGAACTGCATCTCCAGGCCCAGGCTCCAGTCGGGAAGTGGCGTCCGATAGGCGAGGTTCGGGGAAAGGCCGAACAGGAAGGTCAGATGGGCGAAGATGTTTTTCAAACTGTCGTCCAGAAAGCGCTCCGGCGCCTGTGGAGCTCGCTGCAGGAAATCATCGATGACCACACGGGACTCATAGAGTTGAGGCCCGAGCGCAAGAGCAACGAAGAACAATAAGTAGAACAGGGGCGCGATGCGGAAGTAGCGCCTCGTCCAGAATTTCAACCAGGTTGCGGGGCTTTGCCAGGGCTCCCGATCCTGCCGCAGCTGATAGTGAAACACCATCAGGAAGCCGGACAGCATGATAAACAGGTCAACGCCAAGGGCAGGATCGCCAAGCACCGGGACGTGCCAGCCTGTCAAGATCAGGCAGTGCCCGACCAAAACCCACAAAGCGGCGGTGGCGCGAAGTCCGTCGAGGCATTCGATGCGCGATGACTTGATAATGCTATTGTCCATGCTGCGCTGCAGCATGGACAGCGAACTCTGGATGTCAACCCGCGTTAGTGTCTCGGTATGCAATTTGATGCGATGGCTCCCGCGGTGGCTACCTGAATTCGCACGGAACTTGCGTCGGTGCCATCGCAGTTCGATTGAACGAGTCTCAGGCGGTCTACCGCCTCACTTTAGTGTCGCCCGCATCGCTCTATTCAAATCCGGAACCAAAGCCGTCGCCGCATTCCGCCGTCGTCCACGCCCCGGATGTACCGTCTTGGCTGCAGATTTGCGTAGCGCCTCAAACAGCGCGCCCAGTTTGTCCGCGATAGGAGTGCCGATGCCGGTGCACGGGTCCGGGCCGACGCGGGCGCGGAAATAGCCGTTGTCGCCACTGGTTATGTCGTTGAAGCAGGTATGGTTGAGCCAGAGTTGCGGCGTCGCCAGTCCGAGCTTGCGCCCGAAGGCGGCAAATAACCCGGCGTAGAGCGGCGCTACGGCGCTCGTGCCGCCGATCACTTCCTGCCGGCCGTGCACGAAGACACTGTAGCCCGTATAGGGATCGGCATTGGCGGAGACGTCGGGCACCATGCGGCCGGGGCCGTGCGGGGCTCCCGCCTGCCATGCCGGCATGGGGCGGAACAGCTCCGAGAAGCCGCCGCCTGTTCCCGAGCCATTCGGGTTGCCGGGCTCGTCGTTCCAGACGGTCTCTTCCGCATTGGCACCGTGCGGCTTCATGGTGCCGCCGCAGCCAACGACGAACGGGCTGGAGGACGGCAGGTCAACATTGGCCGGATCGGCCCCGCCGTCCGAGGAATCGTTGTCGCCCGATGCAGCGAACACGATCATGCCGACCCTGGTGGCGGCCTCCGCCGCTTTGTTCAGCCTGCCGGGATAGTCGATGCCTGACATTGCAGCCGCCGACTTCCAGTTGGCCTCGTCGGAACCCCAAGACACAGAGCAGACGTCGCAGCCGTCGGCCGCGGCGGCGGTGATCGCAGTTGCCATCGCGCCCCAGTCGCCGGCGTCAGCCCAGTAGACGCGGATGCTTGCCGCATCGCCGGTGGCCACAGAATAGGCGGCGGCAGCGATTTCGATATCAAGTGCAACTTCGCGATCGGGGTCGGCCGCCGGGTTGCCGGAGTGCTTGTTCGGATCGTTGCGGCCGACCCCCATCGGCACGTCGACGATGGTCGGTGCCGGCAGGCCCGTCGAGCGGAAATAGGCATCAATATCCTTCTGCACCCACCCGCCGCTGAACTCGATGATCGCGATGACGCCGCCGCCAACAAGGCCGCTGGGCCAGGAATAGGCTCGGCAAAGATCCGGCACATCCCACGGCTCGGCTCCGGCGGCGGCCGGGCGGAAGGCGACGTCACCGACGCCGGGCAGCTTGAAATAGGGCCGGATGATGTTGGGCACCGCGCGCGACAGCGCCGCCCTGGCTTGCAGGCGGGCGCGACGTGTGCCGACGGCCCGGTCGTACATGGCCGCGAGATCAGCTTTCATGGCCGTTCGCGAAGCGCCGTCGAGGTAGATCATGTGTCCCGAGGGGTAGTTCTTGATCGCGAGGTTGGCGCGCACCTGGGCGTCCTGCAGCGGCATGGCTCCCAGCGTCAGCCTGGTCTGGAAGAAGGGCGTCACCGAATCGTAGTAGCCATTCGCCGAGAGTACCAGCAAGTCGGGATTGGCGGCCATTGTGGCGGCGAGATCGCCGGCCGTATAGAGCGTCGGGTTTCCCTGGCTGTCCGGCTTCTGCACCGCGCCCGTCGGATCGGCGTGACTAAAGTCCCAAAACTGGAAGGCCTGGTCGTTGAGGTCGATGAAGTTCGAGGTGGCCGTGAATTTGAGGTCGTTGTTGAGATAGGTGTTCCACATTGAGGTGTAGACGCCGCCGACAGCAGCCATCGTAGGGTCGTTCATTCCGCCATCGGGCGAGACGATGGCCGATATGCCCGTATCGATGCCGGTCACGCGCCCGTCATAGGCACCCAGCGCCAGGCCTCGGTCTTGCAGAAGCTCGACCAGGAAGGCGGAATGGCCGAGCCGGTCGGCAGCCTCGACGTTCAGCCGCCAGCCGCCGAGTTCGCTGGCGGGCAAGCCGAGATAGCGGCTCAGCGTCTCCACCGCCGTGGGATCTGCCTTCGGGAAAGCTTTCAGCGCCGCAGCGTAAGGCCCCTGCGCGAACTGAGTGACGGTCTCCATGTATGGAGCGAGGTCCGCTGGTAGCGGCTCGATGCCGGTCTTCTTGTGAAACCACGCATCTGCGGCAAAGGTCGGCATCAGGCCGACCGCGTTGGAGAAGTTGGCGGGATAGTCGAGCACACTGGACTGCAGCGTGATGCCGTTGAGGTCGAGGCCGTCCTCGTGCAGCAGCCAGGCCAGCACGCAACTGCGGGCCGTGCCGTAGGATTCTCCGAGCAGGAAGCGCGGCGAGTTCCAACGGTTGAAGGCGCTGAGGTACCGCTTGATGAACTGCTTGATCGAGACGGCGTCCTGATCGACTCCCCAGAAATCGCGGTTCTTGAAGGGTGCGATCGCCGCGGAATAGCCGGTGCCGACAGGGTTGATGTAGACCAGGTCACTGCGGTCGATCATACTATCGGGATTGTCCTCCATGGCATAGGGCGGAGGGGGCGTGAAGCCCGGCATGCTGGTTCTGATGCGCCTGGGCGCAAACGAGCCGAGCAGCAGGAAGACCGACGACGAGCCAGGTCCGCCATTGTAGAAGAACGTCACCGGGCGGGTGGTCGCGTCCATGCCGTCCGCTGTAAAGGCGACATAGAAGACCTTGGCGGCGGGCTTCGAACTCGACGGGTCGACGGCGACGAGATGACCGGCTATGGCGGTGTAGGGAATGGAAATCCCATTCACCTTGGCCACGTGGTGGGTAATGGCGGCGTTCTCGTTCGCGTCCGAAACAGAGTCATCCGGCCCGGACCCATAAGCGGTGATGTCGAGAAACGGCTGGTCAGGTGCAGGCGCCTGCGCGCCCAGGCCATTCCTGATTGTCTTCGCCATCGCCGGCCTCCAAGACTTCGAGTTTACGCCAACCGATACTCTTCGGTTGCCCTCCGCCCCGGCGAATGTCTTTCCTTCTAAGTTTGCTAAATTCTTATTTTATACTTCTGTAATATATAGAATTTCATGCAGTACCATACGCCCGTTTGGCAGAGCCTACAAGTTGTGAGCATCGGCGCCTGTGAGCCGGATCGGCCGCCATGTTGTCAGGGCACATCGATGCCATGCCCATCGAGCTGTCGGTTTGGAGTGCTGGGAATAACTCATCATGTACGTCGGCGCGCAGCTGTCTCGCCGCCAAATTCGGCTACCATCGCCCAGCGGGCATTTATTCACCATAAGCAGGCAATCTCATTGAAGGCGCTTCCACCGTGCCTAATCCGAGACTGTGTCGTTGATGACGCATTCCGCTTAACACCGGCGGCCGACGTTTTCATGTACCCCCTACCCCGCCCCAAACAGTATGCGTCGGCCGCCGACCTAGGCAGACAAAAAACTGCCTAGTGCCGCTACTTGTCCCGCCGGATCACGCGCCTTTCCCATCGGATCCCAGCTATCAGCCTCATCTTCGCCAAGGTCGCGAAATACCGGACATCGGGGCTTCGAAGGGAGTGTTTTGTGATGATCCGAATTCTTGTTGCGGCCGGCGCTCTAACGTTTGCCGCCTCTTTTGCTGCCCCGGCAAACGCGCAAGAGACTTTCCATGGCTACGATTGCAGGGATGACTGCTCGGGACACGAGGCCGGCTATGATTGGGCGGCGAGGAACGACATCACCGACGAACGGGATTGCGATGGGGATAGCCGATCTTTCAACGAGGGCTGCCAAGCGTACGTCGAAGAGCAAGCGGACGATGCAAATCGGAACAGTCCATCCGACGACGAAAACGACAACGACGACTCCGACGAATAGGAACCCAGGTTGCGACTAGTTCCGCGGCAGCTTGTGGATCTCGAGCCATACCAGCCCGCCTCGATCGCAAGGTCACCATCTTGGCCTGCCCGAGTGCTTAATAATCGAGCGACGAGCGCGGCAGTTGCCTCGGGCTCATCGGCCGCGTCTATGATGATCTGGCAGCATTCGATCAGGACCATGAACAATGCATGATTGGCATCGCGATGCCGCACTTCGAGTGGCGAGCTCGTCCGATATAATTGCTCTCGCTAGTGCGATCTTCGAATGAACTGATGGAGCCTGACCGGCTGCGCGGCGGTTAGTCTCATGCCTTCCACATTGTCGAGCGGAGAAGAGCCTGCATTTGCTCTGCCAGGTCGAGTTCGCCGCGCCGCTCGATCTCCAAAAGATATCGGGCCTTGGCCACGCGATCGCTTTCCCTGGCCGCAGGATAGGCGCAGATAGCCAGCAGCGCCCTCTCCTCTGCTCGGCTGGCTCTGTCGTAGTCGCGGCTGCTGCCGCCCATCTCATGGATGGCCTTGCCGAACGCCGCGTAGGCTGCCTTGTGTGCTTCAATCAGCGCACCCAGTTCGTTGGTCGGTTCTCGATCTCCACACGGTGCGGCGAGAGCCGTTCCCGCAACCGTTGAGGCGACAACAGCGCTGCTGGTGTGAAAGAGCAGGGCGCGGCGGTTGATCCTGGACGTGGCGAACTCTCCTCTTCACTTCATGGCTGGCAAGATCGGGTCTCGCAGAAACCACCTGCACCGTAGCACGACGGTTCGAGGATTCATGTCAGGATGGATGGCACTGCGGGGCGGCGCCTCGCTCGTTGATTAGCCGGCCGCTTTTTCAGCGCTCCTATTTGCCGCAGGCCGGTTCGCCCGGCTGTCCGCAAGACGGCTTCTTCTTCTCTTGCTGCTGCGGCTTGGGTTGCGTCTGCGACGGACGTCGCTCTTGCATTTGAGGTCTCGGCTGCTCCTGTGGCGGACGCCGTTCTTGTATCTGAGGTCTGCGCTGCTCCTGCGGCGGACGCCGCTCTTGCATCTGAGGTCTCGGCTGCTCCTGCGGCGGACGTCGCTCTTGCATTTGAGGTCTCGCCTGCTCCTGCGGCGGACGCCGTTCTTGCATCTGAGGCCTCGGCTGCTCCCGCGGGGGACGCCGTTCTTGCATCTGAGGTCTCGGCTGCTCCTGTGGCAGGCGTCTCTCCTGCACCTGGGGCTGGGGCCTCGGCTGCTGCTGCAGTCGTCTTTCTTGCATCCGCGGTCGAGGCTTCGGCTGCGCCTGGAACTCCGGCCTTTGCGGGCTAAGCACCTGCTTTTCCTGCTTAAACTGGCGCCGCGCATTCTCGTTTGGCTTGTTGGCCTTGAAGTTCTGTTGAACGTTGGCCTCGCCGCCGGCTGATCCGCCACCGGCATTCGGAGGCTTGCGCAGACTCCTGTTCCTTACATTCGCGTTCGGGGAGACGGCGCCCTGCCCGCTCGGCCCCGTGACCGTGGCCTGGCCGGACGACTGAACCTGGTTGCGTCGCAACTTCTTTTGGTTGCCGCTGGGCGCATTCTGGTTAGAGACCGCCGGGTTGTTCTTCTCGACCTTCTCCTGCGCGCTCTGCCCGTTTTCGGCCGGCGCACCGTTGACGGTCGGCAGCTTGCGGAACTTCTTGCCCTTCCGCTGATCCGTGCCCTGCTCT
>NZ_JAVIIW010000062.1:0-37161 GCF_033977205.1 Mesorhizobium album
CGCTTCCCAGGCGCCGGTGCCGGACGACGGATAGATGAAGACGCGGCCGGTCTCGTTCTTGAACACGCGCTTGATGTCCTCGAACAGCGGCAGCGTCAGATTGGGGAAGGAGGCGGCGCGCATGTCTTCCATCGGCAGGTTCATCGCCTGCCGGACCTCTTCGGGAATGTTGGTCGGTCCGGGGATGAAAAGATGGGTAAAGCCGGCCATAAAGAGGTTCTCCCGAAAGACTTCGCAGACAAAGTGCCTGCCGAAACCATCATCGAGATTGCCCGTCCGCTCACAACACCTATCCAGATAGATTCTGCGAACCTTCTGGCATGGGTGCCGCCTACTCTTTCGGAAGCCTCCATGCACTATCGGATAGGTCAGACCCTACCCGGCCAAGTCGTCCGATGGCACCGCCCCTGCAGAGGAAGACGGCGAGCGCGGCGATCTCCTCCGGCTGCAGCATGCGCCCCTGGGGATTGCCCTCCTGAATTCGTCCATCGCGTCTTCGACGCTGCGGCCCTTGCTCTCGCGCGCCACCACCTGCGCGACGTTGCGGCGCATTCACAGCCGGGCGGAGCGACGCGCTCGAACGGATGACGAGGCACTTGACGCGTCCGCAAACGGGGGCATGCTCGGCGGTGCGCGGCCTGCCTTCCCGACCCCGACGGAGTCACATCATGCAGTGGTCCTATCCGATCCTCCGTGTCGGCGGCACCGAGATCCGCATCCACCTGACCTTCCTGCTGCTGCTCGCCTGGATCGGCATCGCCTATTTCCAAGAGGGTGGAACGTCGGCTGCAATCGAGGGCGTCGGCTTCATCGGCGCCGTGTTCGCCTGCGTGGTATTGCATGAGCTCGGCCATGCCGCTGCCGCTAGTCGCTACGGCATCCGAACTCCAAAGATCACGCTCTTGCCGATCGGCGGCGTCGCGGAGCTGGAGCGCCTGCCCGAGAAGCCGTCGGAAGAGATCGCCGTGGCGCTCGCCGGCCCGCTGGTCAATGTCGTCATCGCCGCTTTCCTCGTCGCCGCGCTCGGGACTACCGTCGGCATCGACGCGCTGATATCGATGGATAACCCGCATGTCGCGTTCGTGGCTCGCCTCGCCGCCGTCAACATCTGGCTGGTCCTGTTCAACCTCATTCCGGCCTTTCCGATGGATGGCGGGCGCGTGCTGCGCGCCTTGCTCGCCACGCGCTACAACCGCCAGCGCGCGACGGAGATTGCAGGGACCGTCGGTCAGTTCGCGGCCTTCGCCTTCGGCTTCATCGGTCTCGTCGCCGGCAACGTGCTGCTCATATTCGTTGCGATCTTCGTCTACCTCGCCGCCACCGCGGAAACGCAGGCGATGGGACTCGAGGCAGCGGCGCGTGCCGTTAACGTCCGCGACGTCATGATCAGCCGGTTCGAAAGCCTGCCGGCGACCGCGACCCTCGACGAGGCGGCACAGGCCCTGTTGCGCACGACGCAACACGAGTTCCCAATCGTCGACGGTGCCGGCAGGCTGCGCGGCGTGCTGACGCGTACGGGGCTCGTCTCCGGCCTGCAGCAGCGCGGCAGCCAGGTTCCCGTGGTTGAGGCGATGGTCATGAACATCCCGGTGGTTCGCGACCACGAGAAGCTTATCAAGGCGCTTGAACACCTGAAGAACGGAGCTGCACCTGCCGTCGGCGTGGTGGATGGCAGCGGCCGTTTGGTAGGCTACGTCATCATCGAAAACATCGGCGAGCTCATGCTGCTGCGCAGCGCCGTCGCAAGCTGACAGACACGGTCGGAGCCATGGAGGCTCGCGGCCTGTCGACCTTCAGCCAGTTCCACACTGCCTTTTTATGCGACTTTCGAAACACAAAAGGCAAACGTGCAGGCGTTGAATGTTCTTGACGTCACAGCTCTGGCGTCGGTTTCTGCCCTTGACTCCAACCCGGCGAATTGTTGAACGGCTGGGTTGGGCCAAGCGGCGTCCGCTGCCAGTGTGGAGACCTGGATAGCTGCTATTCCATTAGGAAATAGCCGCCCCTGAGCTGCAGGTAGCGATCAGTATCGTGCTCTTCGCGCCTTCGTCACAAGGTCCATGCCGCCCATTTGTATCACAATAGGTAGCACAATTTGCGGCACAAAATCGCCAACGGGGGCAAGGTCCATCATCGAATATTGCAATTTGCGCTGAAAAATCAATTTCTTACGCAAGAAGGCGATGGTACCGTTGGCTGGTCTCGAACCAGCGACCCCCAGATCCACAATCTGGTGCTCTAACCAACTGAGCTACAACGGCACATCCGCTTGAGCGCAATCGAGAAGAAATCATTCTCCGCGTCCGCTCTGTCGTCGGCGATGCGTCCCAATACGGGCTAACAGAGTCTAATTCAAGGCCTTTGATAAGGCAAAGATCGCGTTGGACGAACCGCGACCGGCTTTCGCACAAAAGAATGCCAAGCAAAAGAAAAGGCCGGCGGGAGGAGGTGCCGGCCTTTTCCTGTTACGAGCCAGCGGGAGGAGATGCTGGCTGGTCACCCCGGAGAGCGAAGGGAGGAGGTTTCACTCCCCGGGTATTCGTCTGCTCAATCCATCGCACATCTATTTGTCTGACAAAATGCGACGTTTTGATGCAGCTTTCGGTCGTGCGTATCAGGCCGCCTTGGCGTCCTTGATCGCCTTCTCGAAGGCGGTCTTGACCGGCTTGGAAACGTCCTCGACCGCCTTGGAGGCAACGCTCTGGAAGTCCTTGGCCTGCTCGACGGCCATCTCGACACGCTTGCGCAGGAAGGAAGTCTGCAGTTCGACGACCTCCGAGAGCGTCTTGGCGCCGACCAGGGCTTCGAGATGCGAGAAGCCGGCCTCGGCGTTGGCGCGCAGAATGGCGATGGCTTTCAGCGACAGGTCGCCGGAAACGGTCTTGGCGGTCTCATAGGTCGACTCCAGAACCTTCTGGGTCTCCTCGGCGCCGTTCTTCAGCTTGGCATAGGCCTCTTTCGACTGCTCAACGCCCTTCTCGGCGAAGGCGCGGATCTGGTCGGTGGCCTTGGAAGCGTCGAAGCTCGGGAATTCCACGTTTTCGATGGTCTCAGCGGTCTTGGCAGTCTTGGACATTTTCCAACCTTTCAGCGGTAGCGGCTTTGACAGAAAGCCGTCTCGTTCATGTATAGTGGCAATATAAAGGCAAATTTTGTGCATTGCAACATCTTTGTTGCAGCGCACCATAAAAAAGCCCCCACCGTTAACCACGAGCCCAGAGATTTCGGCCGTTGCACGGCATGGCTTGTGGACCTTCGCCCCGTACGCTTTTATTAACAAAGCGTTAACTCAAAATACCCGCTGCCGGAGGGTTCGCCAGCGCATGCCGCCTGAAAACTACTCCTTCCTTGATGTCGCCGTGCTCGATGCAGTGCGCCAGCGCTTTGCCGCCGGCGACGCGCTTGCCATATTGTCGGCCGACCTCGAGCAGGTGATCTGGGCCAACGGGCCTGGCGCCGCGGTGTTCGGTTATCCGGATATCGAGGCCGTCATCGGCGCCTCGGCGCTGCTGCCGCTGATCGCCAGGCGCCAGATCATGGCGACCAGCGGCTTCCCGGACATCGGCCGCGACCGCGCCATCACGGTCAGGCTGGCGACTGGCATGGTGAGCCGCGCCGTCGGCTTGCTCGCCAGCGCGGTG
This sequence comes from Mesorhizobium album, assembly GCF_033977205.1. Lineage (NCBI taxonomy): Bacteria > Pseudomonadati > Pseudomonadota > Alphaproteobacteria > Hyphomicrobiales > Phyllobacteriaceae > Mesorhizobium > Mesorhizobium album. The sequence goes on from NZ_JAVIIW010000062.1 coordinate 3,642, forward strand.
ACGATGCCGGACGGCGAAAAGGCGATCATGCTGGCGGTGCCGGCGGCGCAGACGGGTTCGCGCAGCGCGTCCGAAATCGCCAGCCGCGCCATTGGCGGCTTCACCGAGGCCGGGCATTTCATCGCCTTCGTCGATGCCCAAGGCCGTGTCGAGGCGGCGTCCGAAGGTTTTGGCGCGCTCGGCATCAAGCCGGAGACGCTGGCTGCCCTTGTCGCGGATGTGGCGAGCGCCGGAGACCGCGTCGTCAAGCGGCTTGTTCCTGGTGCAGGCACCTCCTATCCGGCTGGCTTCGCGCGGCTCACCGACCAGCGCCATCTCCTAGTGGTGATCGACGAGGACCAGCTCGACGGCCAGCAGGACGATCGGCCGGGTGGCGATCACATAGCGATGGCGCCGGAAAGCGCGCCCGCGGTGTCTGAAGACGAGAGCGCCGCCGCCGAAGCTGAGCCAGTCCGAAAGAACGATATCTCGCCCCCGGCAGCGACCGCAGGTGGAGAGGCGGTCACGGCCCTGGCGGAGTCCGTGGACAGCGCCCGGCCGACAGAAGAGACCGCAGCCACGGCCGACCGTGTGCCGGATACCGCCGAGGCGGGCAGACCGGCCGCGGATGCCGGCCCTGCACAGCATGACCATTGGTATTTCAACGCCGGCGGCGACGACGCGAGGCGGCCTGAACCGGAGGCGCCGGCGCGGGCGGAACCGGAGGATGCCGCGGCCGAAAGCCGGCAGGACGCCGCCGAAACCGCAGCGCCTGCACAGCCGGCCCGCACTATCGACCGTTCGGCGCCGCCGCTGCGTTTCGTCTGGCGCACCGATGCAGAGGGCAAGTTCAGCGCGCTGTCGCCGGAATTCGCCGACATCGTCGGCAAGCCGGCCGCGGATGTGATCGGCCGCCGCTTCAAGGATGTCGCCGCCACTTTCGGCCTCGACGCATCGGGCGAGATCGCCACCCTGCTCGAGCGGCGCGATACCTGGTCCGGGCGCTCGGTGCTTTGGCCGGTGGCGGGCACGGACCTGAAGATCCCGGTCGATCTTGCGGCGCTGCCGGTCTATGGCCGCAGCCGCGCCTTCGAAGGTTTCCGCGGCTTCGGCGTCGCGCGCAGCGCCGACGCCGTTATCGATCCAGAAGCGCTCGGTATGGCGCTGGTGCCCAATGGCGCCGCGCCGGCCAAACCCGAAGCTGCTGCCGAGCAACCGGCGGCCGAGCCCCCGAAGCCTGCCGACCCGTTCCGGGGCGAGGTACCGGCGCTGGCCATCGTGCCGAAGCCCGAGCGGCGCTACGCCGACAAGGTGATTCGGCTGGCGGAGCACCGGCAGCCGGCCTATGATAAGCAGCCGGCAAGCGAGAAGGGCCTGTCGATCCTCGAGCGCAGCGCTTTTCGCGAGATCGGCGAGCGGCTGAGAAAGGACAGTTCCGGCCCGGCCGAGCCGCCAGCCGCCGACACTGCCGGGACTGAGAAGCAGCCCGACGCGACTGCGGCCGCCGACAAGGCCGGCGCACTGGCGGAACAGCCGAAGGCCGGCGAGACGAAGCCCGGCGAAGCCGATCCGACGGCGACCGGCGCGACCGGGCGTGAACCCGCCGCGGGGGAAGGCAGCCATCCGCAATCCGAGCCCGAGGCCGTCGAGACGGCGGAAGCCGAGACCGAAGCGGAAGATCAGAAGGACCTGGCGCGGCTCGACGGCACCGACGATGCTTCCGTGGCTGCCGCTGGCCAGGAGGAAACACCGCCCGCCTCCGGCTCGCTGCTCGACTATGCCGGGCGCGAGATAGCTGCCGACGAAGCGGCGGATTCCGAGACTCGCCAAACCGAACCGACGGAAAAACCTGAACGGCCGGCCGGAGCCGAGGCGTCTGCCCTTGACGCAGGCGCCGACGACGACAGCATGACCGCCGACGATTTCCGCGACGCGGAAGACAGCGAGGACTGGGCCGGTTCCGACACGGATGCAGCCCCGCCTGCAGTTGAACAGCCTGGCGAAGCGAAAGCCCCGTCACCGGATCGGCCACGCCTGAAAGTGCCGCTGCTCAAGCGTGAAGGCTTCGTGCCGTCGGCTTTCTCGACCGGACAGGAAGCGAGGGCGCCCGACACGTCGATCGTTGCCCGGCTGCCGGTGCCGCTGCTCATCCATTCCGGCGATGTGCTGCACTACGCCAATGACGCGTTCCTCGAGCTCACGGGCTATGAGGCGCTGGACGACCTCGCCGAAGCAGGCGGGCTGGGCGCGCTGTTCGCCGACCCCTATGCCCATGATGGCGAGGCCGACGAGAGCGACCATTCACTGAAGCTCAGGACCCGTGGGGGCCAGGAATTCCCGATCGATGCGGTGCTGCGTTCCGTGCCGTGGCGCGGCGGCAAGGCGCTGATGCTGGTGGTGCGCCGCTCGGGCGAGGACGAAGCGCCGGCGGCGCATCTTAGCGCGGCGAATGACGAGCCGAGCCAGCAGCCGGACGTTTCGGAGCTCAAGTCGCGCATCGCCGAAATGCGCACCATCATCGACACCGCAACCGACGGCGTGGTGCTGATCGGCCGCGACGGCAATATCCGCTCGATCAGCCGCCCGGCGGAAGCCCTGTTCGGCTTCGACAGCGACGAGATCGCTGGCAAGCCATTTGCCTCGCTGTTCGCCATCGAGAGCCAGCGCGCGGCGCGCGACTACCTCGCCGGGCTTTCGGAGCCTGGCGTGGCGAGCTTGCTGAATGACGGGCGCGAGGTCATCGGCCGCGAGGCGCAGGGGCGCTTCATCCCGCTGTTCATGACCATCGGCAGGCTGCCCAACGACAGCGGCTTCTGCGCCGTCGTGCGCGACATCACGCAGTGGAAGCGGGCCGAGGAGGACCTCACCCAGGCGCGCGCCGTGGCCGAGCGCGCCTCCTCGCAGAAGACGGATTTCCTGGCCCGCATCAGCCACGAGATCCGCACGCCGCTCAACGCCATCATCGGCTTTTCCGAATTGATGGTGGACGAGAAGTTCGGTCCGGTCGCCAACGACCGCTACCGCGACTATCTGCGCGACATCAACCGTTCGGGCAACCACGTGCTCGACCTCGTCAACGATCTGCTCGACATCTCCAAGATCGAGGCCGGCCAGCAGGAAATGGCCTACGAGGCGGTGTCGCTCAACGACACGCTGGCCGAGACGGTGGCGATGATGCAGCCGCAAGCCAACCGCGAGCGCGTCATCATCCGGTCGAGCTTCGCCTCGCGGCTGCCGGAAGTGGTGGCGGATCTCAGAAGCGTGCGCCAGATCGCGCTCAACATCCTGTCCAACGCCATCCGCTACACGCAGGCCGGCGGCCAGGTGATCGTCTCCACCGCCTACGAGGCCTCCGGCGACGTCGTCATGCGTGTGCGCGACACCGGCATCGGCATGACCCAGGCCGAGATCGAGCAGGCGCTGAAGCCGTTCAAGCAGATCAATGCACTGAAGCGCGGTCGCGGCGACGGCACCGGCCTCGGGCTGCCGCTGACCAAGGCGATGGTGGAGGCGAACCGTGCCCGTTTCGCCATCACCTCGACGCCCGGCGAAGGCACGCTGGTCGAAGTCGCCTTCCCCTCGACGCGCGTGCTGGCCGAATAATCGGCCGGCGAACACAGCCGCGGAATCGGGTAGGAGGGAGCCTTACGGCATCCCTCTTCCCACACCACCGTGCGAACGGTTCCGTACACGGATGCTTCGACACCGAATGGTTGGAGGCGCTCGATCACCTCGGTGCCGATGGCGCGATCAATTCGCATGCCGCCAAACGAGATGCAGGGAGCGCCACCATGGTTGAGCTGGCCGCCGCGACAATGGTAACGCCCCGAACTCCCGTTCTCGCCGCTGTAGGCGACATGGAGTTTGCGGCCGCAATGACCACAACGAAGAAGACCGGCAAGCAGGGCTTCTCCGCGGCGCACGGCTCCGCGGCTCATGAAGCTCTGACCATTGGCATTGTCGGCGATCAGACGCTGATTCCTCTCAAACTCGGCCCACTCAATATATCCTTCATGATGGTCGAGGATCAAAGCCTCCCAAGCGCTGCGCTCGCGTCGAAAGCCACGGACGACCCTCTTGCGTCCGGCTGCGATCGTGATGCGGCTGCCGGTGCGCCCGAACGCATAGGCGCCGGCGTAGATTGGGTTCGTAAGCATGTGGTGAAGCGTGTTGTAGACGGGCAGCTTCCATGTGACGGTTCGCCCGTCGGGGCCATATCCGATCGCCGGCAGCGGCAAGCGTTCCTGGCGCATCCAAAGATGGACCTGCCGAACGGTTTGCAACTCGGCGAATTTGGCGAAGACGAGGTTGATTGCTTGCTGGATGCGTCGATCGGGATCCTTCTCGATTCGGTCATGCCGCACCTTGAGGAACCCGACGGCGACGGTGAGAAAAAGCTCGCCTCTGCGCGCCTTCTGCTTCAAAGCCTCGAGCGATCGCTGACGGAAGAGTGAGAGTTCCATCTCGCTCATCGTGCCCTTCATGCCGAGCAGGAGGCGATCGTTCGGATGACGGGAGTCATAGACGCCATCCTCATCGACGATCAGCGTATCGACCAAACCGCAGAACTCGAGGAGCGTGTGCCAATCTCGTCCGTTGCGGGCGAGCCGAGATGCCTCGATCGAAACCACGGCGCCCACGCGTCCCTCGCAAATTGCAGCCAGCAGCTTCTCGAAGCCTGGCCGTGCGATCCCCGAGCCGGAGCGGCCGAGATCATCATCGATTACCTCGACGGCGCTCCATCCGAGAGCGCGAGCACGATCGGCGAGCGCATATTGGCGTCGACGGCTCTCATGATTGTTGTGGACCTGATCGGTCGTCGACTGGCGCACATAAACGAACGCACTCCGAGCTAAGTGCTCAGACGTAATCTTGGTCATTGCCGTCCTCCTCGCCGATCCGGTCTCCGTTCTCCTCTCGTGTCCCCTGAGCTGCCGCTTCGACCAGGAGAAGCTGGAGCAGCGGCGTCAGCGTCCTCCTCACACCGAGCGGAAGCTCCGCCGGCAACGTGGTTGGTTCGAATAAATGCATCCAGCAGATCCAGCGTTTTGTGGACACTCTCGGTTCGGTGGATCAAGCCTGCCAAGCGCTCGCGGAGCAACTTGATTTCTGAAATCAGAGCCGCGGCCTCATCATTGATTGGCTCCGGCTGAGCGACTCCGGCGCGCAGACTGTCGGCCTCTTTCCGTAACCGCTCGATGAGGAGCATGTCCTGGCTCAACTCGCGAGGGCGCCGGATGCTTGTTTCTCCAGTGCGCCAGACGTTCGTGCAAGGCACGTCGTCCGAAAGGTATTGAACGCGGTCCAGTGACGGCGTCGGTCCCTTCATGAACACTGCAACAAAGTCGTTCCAGATGTCGCCGGCGCGCTCTGCGATGAAGGACTCGATCAGGTGAAGGTCGTAGCCGTTCCTCCGAGCCCAAAGCTCCAGTGCTTGTCCGCAATCCGGATAGAACCGCCAGTTGTCCGTTGGATAGCGATGATAGGTCCCGTTCGACGGTGCGTTGACGTAGATGACGGCGCCCAGCTTCGCTATCCTGGCCATTTCGAGGAACGTCAGCCAGAAGAAGGCGTCATGCTCGAAGACCGAACTCGCCACAACGACGTCGGCCGACTCCGCCGCGACCGGCAGTGGCTCCTCAGCGCGTACGACGACATCGACGCCGGAGCCTGGTTCAACGTCCACGCCGATGTAGGCGCCGCAACCCGGGCAAACTTCGCGCAACGCGCCATTCACGTCTCGCGCCCCGATCTCCACGATCACTGACCGATCATGAACGTACATCGCGAAGAAGCGACGCGCGATTTCGCGTGCTGTGTCGTGCATGCCGAGGATGCCCTTCGGTTGCTACGCAGAAATAACGGCCGGTCTTCCTAGGCCTGTGTGAACGGCGCTTGCCTCTACGCCGACGCCGAATAGAAATTCGCAGTCCCGTCCCAGGCCGCCGCTTCCGACCAGCCGACGGCATCGTGATCTATCTCGCTGGTGTTCATTCGGGCAATTGGCTCCGAAAAATCCGCTTGCTTGAGCAGTTTCAGCCTGCAGTCCCAGCCCAGACGCTCGCGCATTGCCCCAGCGAAGCGTTCGGCGAAAGCGCCCTGCGTCTCCACATAACCGATCGGTCCGATTTTTCCGGACCTGCGGGCCTCGATCGTTTCGGCAACGAAGCGCGCATACACAAGCCCCAGCAGGTCGACGTGGATGTTGTCTCGCACGTAGCGCGGCGCGCGCACCTCCGCAACTTCACCGTTTCGCCAGCATTTGATCATGTAGGCGCAAAAGCGCGGCTCCTCGAATGGCCCGAACGGATTCGGGATCACGAACTTGCCGTAGGGCACCCCGTAGTGGCCGCACCAGTGACGGATAATTTCGGATGTCAGCCCCTTGGAGAGCCCGTAAGGGGAGAATGCTCGCAGGGGCAGATTGCCCGCGCCCTCATTGGCCTCGAAGACGGTCCCGGTGGAAACGACGCCTCTCAGCCCATTTGCAAGCATCGCTTCCAGCACCTTGCGGATATTGTTGGTGTTTTCCGCAACGGCTCCGACAACGTCGAATTCCAGGCTGCGATAGTCGCCGACACGCGAGGCGTGATGGCACAGCACGTCGAAAGCGCTCGCTTTGACAAGCTCCAGGAATTTCGGTTCGCCGAATGGACATTCAGGGACGATTTCGGCTATGTGCGCCAGCCGTTCAACCCGGTCCCGGCGCACTCCGGAATAGCCGGATGGGGAGCCTCGCAGCGGAGCGATGACGTCGAAGCCCGCTGCGGCGAGCTTGGCAGCGAACCAATACCCCGTGAACGAACTCGCTCCTGTGAGGAGGGCCCGCATCAGTGCCCCCCGAAATGCCCGACGCCGTGGAAGGCATGGTCGAACTCCGGCCAGGCGGCATCCTTCGGAGAGATCACAGTCGGCTCGATCGGCCATTCGATTGCGAAGCGCGGATCGTTCCAGCGAATCCCTCGCTCGGATTCGGGAGCATAGAATTCGCTGACCATGTAAAGCGCTTCCGTATCGTCGGCGAGGGTGAGAAAGGCATGGGCGAAACCTTTCGGGACATACATCGACAGACGGTTGTCCTCGCTGAGCTCCGCGCCGAACCATTGGCCAAAGGACTGCGAACCCGGACGCAGATCCAGGATGACGTCCCACAACGCACCTCGAACGCAGCGGACGACCTTGACCTCCGCATGCGGAGGCAGCTGATAGTGCAGGCCCCGTAACGTCCCCTTTTTGGCCGAAAACGAGTTGTTGACCTGGACAAAGCTCGAGATCAGATCTTGCTGGGCGAATTCGTTCCGGCAGAATGCGCGCGCAAAGAAGCCCCGGTCGTCGCCGCGCTTCTCGAGCCCAACCGTGAATGCCCCACCCAACGGGGTCGCTTGAAAAATCATGCGGCTTCCTCCGAGGCGCGTGGCAACCACCGCAGGTCGCGGGTCAGGCGACCAGCCGCAATGTGGGCTTCCAGCATCTTCAGCCGGATGAAAGGCGAGTTGCGGAAATCGGGATCGGCAAAATTCATCCGCCGAAGCCCGGCTGCGAGCATCTCGATCGACTGGCGCAATGTCACCTGCGGCTGGTGTGCCTTGGCCAGGGAGGCGAACAGCGAAAAATCGACCTGGTAGGAGCGATTGTCCGGCTGTGCGGCGCGGTTGATGCTCACCGACGTGCCCGGGATGACTTCGGCCACGGCGGCGGCGAGATCCCTGACCTGGTAGTTCCGATCGTTCGAGCCGACATTCACACTCAGGAAGGCTCCGCCTTCGTCCACCTTGCGCGTCGCCGCCCACTCGATCGCCCGCGCCATGTCGCGGACGTCGATGAGTGGCCGCCACGGGCTTCCATCCGAAAGGACCGTGATCGTGCCAAGCGCCAACGCACACGCCACGAAGTCGTTGAGGACGAGATCGAGGCGCAGGCGGTCCGACATGCCGCATGCGGTGGCGAACCGAAGGCAAGTGACTATCATCCTGTCCGAGCTGAGGGCCCCCAGCTCCTTCTCGACGGCAACCTTCGAGCGCGCATACGCGGTCTGGGGATTGATGTCGTCCGTTTCCGTCCGAGGAGCGCCCGGCGCAAAGCCATACACGCTGCAGCTTGAGGCGAATACGAAATGGGACACCCCGGCTGCCCGGGCCTTTTCGGCCAGGTCGATGCTGGCGCGATGGTTCACGTCTGCAGTCACCTGCTCGAACTGATGCCCCATGGGGTCGTTTGACACCGCGGCAAGATGTACGACAGCGTCAACGCCCTCCAACAGCTTGTCGGGGATTTCGCGCACGTCGCCGAAATGCTGCTCATCGAGAATGCGTTCCGGAAGAATGGACGCCCCTGTCGTCGACAAGGCGAAGTACGCGTTGTCGAAGCCAAGGAGCCTTGCGTCCGCACGCACGTACCGCAAGTGACGCGCGACGATCGGTCCGATGTAACCCAGATTGCCCGTGATCAAGATTTTCATGCTGCTGTCCTCGGTCGAGCGTTGGCCATTTCCCAAATTTTCCAGGGTGCCTTGCCAGATCGCCAGAGTTCTTCGAGGTATCTTTTGTCGCGCAGCGTATCCATCGGCTGCCAGAAACCGCGATGGAAATAGATGTCCAGCTGGCGCTCCTTCGCGAGCCGCTCCAGCGGCTCCCGTTCCCAGACGGTAGCATCGCCTTCGATGTAGCGGCCAACCCTGGGCGAGAGCACGAAGAACCCGCCATTGATCCAGCCGCCATCTCCCTGCGGCTTTTCCTGGAATCCGATTACCCGGTTCCCGTCGTAACGGATCGCGCCAAATCGGCCGGGCGGCTGGGTGCCTGTCACCGTCGCCAGCCGACCGCTGGCCTTGTGCTGCGCTATGAGCTTCGTCACGTCGACATCCGCCACCCCGTCGCCATAGGTCAGACAGAACGCGTCGTCATCGCCAACATAGCTTAGGACGCGCTTGATGCGGCCGCCGATCTGAGTGTCTTCGCCCGTTTCAACCAGCGTCACCGTCCATGGCTCCACTTCGGCCTTGTGAATCGTGGTCGAATTGTTTCTCATGTCAAAAGTGACATCCGACGAATGGATGAAGTAGTTTGCGAAGTACTCCTTGATAACGTACCCTTTGTATCCCAAGCAGACTATGAAATCGGTAATTCCGTGGGCGGCATATATCTTCATGATATGCCACAATATCGGTCGATCACCGATCTCGACCATCGGCTTTGGCCGTGTCGCCGTTTCTTCGGATAGGCGAGTCCCCAATCCGCCGGCCAGTATAACTGCCTTCATTGCGATCCCCCATCGACTAGTTGCAGGTTTGCGGGACGGAGTAGCGTTCCGGCCCGCGGTTGGCCCGGCAAAGGCCGCATGTCGTTGAGCATGACGAGCGGACCTTTGCCGGGGAAAGAGCGCAAAGCTTCTCGCATCTGGACGGCGAGAGGCTCCTTGAATGTCGGGTCAATTACTGACCCCAGAAGAAATAGATTTGCCACGCCTTCCGGGTTTTTCGTAACAAGCTCTCGTTTCAAGAACGGATAATCGAAATCGTTGATCAGCGTGTTCCAGAAGCTATGCTGAGCGTTTCTCGCCACCTGGGCCCGGATATCTCCCGCGGTGTTGAAGTACCAAATCTTCGTGTGCTGTGCATAACCGTACGAGAGTGTCTGGACGCCATCGATTACTTGGGGGAATCCGTGGCGGAACTCCGGCATTGACTGGACAAGTTCCAGATCGGATTCGTACTGTCCCAGCCAACGTTCGGCCACCGACTCGTATGGGCACATCACGTCGAGCGTCAGGCCGGCATCCAGGGCATAGGCTGACAGCGCCACCTCCCCGAGGAGGATCACGTTCGTCTTGTCGTTGGGATACGAATATTCCTGGAAGAACCTGTGGAACGCCGGCGTCGAGAACGCTGAGCGTCGAATGAACAGAACGCTGGACTGCAGATGGTAGTGGTGCTGATAGGAGTCGGAGAGCCCGAAGATATCGCCAGTGGAAGCCTTGAACCGCTGGAAGAGGGTGTCCAGCGAGCGGACAGGTCCGATGATACTGTCGTTTATCAGCAGGACGTGGTCGGCCGACTGGACTAGGCCGTCCAAGGTGACCAGCGCGCTAACCCACGATCCGAAATCGCGGCCGTAGTCGCCGCGCGAGATGAACGTGTGCACCTTGTCCTTGAGATGGGGCGTCAATAGTGCGTCGTTCTCCGAAAAACTGTTTACGACGCAAATTGCGTATCCCCTGGAGCGGAGCGCTTCGATCGTCTCCAGGTGAAAGGTCTGCAGGTTGGCTCCTTCGCAATGGATCGCGAAGACAGCCAGCCCTCCCCGTCTTGCGAGAAGCCCAATTCGATCCAAGTCTACGAAATGCTCCACTTTGCGGAGATCGGCCAAATGGTGCGCGCCGGTTCTCGTCACCTCAAAGGGGAATGGTCGCGCTGGACCGGGAGTTGACTCCTCAGTCTGGGCGCGGCTTTGCAGATCGGGAGCGCGCGACTTCCCAGCTTGGTGTGCCTCCCTCGACCAGCGACAAACGGCCTGTCCGTTGTTTGGGCCGCTATCTATGCCGAGATATGCGTCCTTCAGCACGAACTGCGCTTCGGCGAGTCCTTGCTCGGCGGCCAAGCGAAACCAGGAGAGCGCTTTTTCGCGATCCGCCGTGCAGCCCTGCCCCTTGGAGAGCATGACACCGAAGTTGTATTGCGCGAGCCAATGCCCGAGCTTGGCGGCCCGCTCGTACCAATAAAGCGCACGGGAATGGTCGAGCTTTATCCCCTGCCCTGCGGAAAAGAGCACCCCGAGTTGGAATTGGGAGGGCGCATGGCCGACATTGGCGGCCTTCTCGAACCAGTAAATGGCCGCATGGATATCGCGCTCGCATCCACGCCCTTCGATATACACGGCCCCCAACGCGAACTGGGCTTCGACGTCGCCGGCCTCGCCGGCCCTTCGATACCATTCCATCGCATCCGCTATGCGACCATTCCCTCGAAGAAGGTGGCCAAGCTGCAGAGCAGCTCCCGTGTCATAGGCGCCTGCGGCCTCACGCAAAAGACTTTCCGCGCGGATCGGGTCATGCACCGCCTCGCCTCCGTGGAGGTGCAGCATCGCGAGTGCGGTTTTCGCCTCAGGATCGCCGCTGGCGGCCGCCTTTCCGAGCCATTCGGCCGCCGCCTTCCAGTCACGCGGAACGCCGTCCCCGGCGGCATGGAGCCGGCCAAGGTGGAGTTGGGCCGCGGCGAGCCCCGCTCGCGCAGCCACTTCGTACCATTCGACTGCCTTGGCGATGTCCCGCCCGAATGGCGCACCTTTCGCATAGAGCACAGCGATGTTGTGCGCTGCGCTGGCATGGCCTTGCTCGGCGGCGCGCAGGAACCAGCGTGCGGCCTCGCGAAGGTTCTGTACGAAACCCGTGCCGGTGGCGTAAAGGCCGCCGAGGATAAACTGGGCGCTAGCGTCGCCAAGTTCCGCCGCTCTCTGATACCACGCGGCTGCCTCCTGCAAATCCGGTGCGGCGCCCCTGCCCCGCGCGTAGAACTCGCCGAGGGCAATGACGGACGGTAGGTGGTCGCGCCCTGCCGCCTTGCGCAGATAGGTTTCGGCTTTGCTGAGGTTTTCCGGCAGGCCATCCCCGGTCATACAGAGAAGGGCGGCGTGGTGGAGTCCTCTGGGATCGCCCTGCTCCGCGGCGAGAACGAAGAGACGGCCGGCCTCTTCGCGATCGACGGGCCTGCCACTCCCCTTGAGGCTCATGAGTGCCAGCGCCACCTGCGCTCGTGGATCACCTTTTTCCGCCGCTTCCCGGTACCAACCGGCAGCCGCGGCGAGATCGACGGGAACACCCAGCCCATTATAGTGGAGGTCGCCGAGACCGGCTTCGCCTGCCGCCACCCCGTGCTGCGCGGCGGCTTCGTAATATCTGCGTGCCTCGGCGTGATTGGCCGCGCAGCCGAGTCCGGCGCAGAGCATATCGCCCAGGACTGCGTATGCTTCTGCCTTGCCGCCGCTGGCGGCCGCACGTAGCCAATGCAAAGCTTGATTGAGGTCCTGATCGACGCTGATACCTTGGGGAAACAGGACCTCGAGCAATTCGTTGCTGCATTGCGACTCCTGGCCGGCTGACGCAGGACTCGTCCGGATGCCATTCAGGTAGATTAATCCAAGCTCGAATTGGGCGTCGACATACCCGGCCTCGGCGGCTCGCCGATACCAGGCAACAGCCTCTGGTGCATTGCGCGTCACGCCTTCCCCGCGCGAGTAGAGGACTCCGATCCTGTAATGCGACTCGGCGTGTCCAAGGTCGCTCGCGATTGTCCAGGCTTGGAGTGCCTTGAGTGGCATTCCCTTGCCATATTCGGCGTTCCCCCGCCTGAAAGCCTTTGCGGCGCGGCGCTGTCTGAAAGAACGAGAAATCATGGTTCGCGCATCGACTCCCCAACGCCACGAATAAACCCGCTGAGCAGGAACGCCGCGACGGACCTGGTCCCGACGTTCATATCCGCGGTCAACGTCATGCCCGGGATCAGCCGGAAGTTCGGCCCGGCATCCCTGAGCTTGATCGCGTCAATGCTGCATCGCGCCTTGTAATACGCGTCAGTAGCCTGGCCGTTGTCGTCGGTCGTAAAGGCCCCCTCGCTGATCCAGCGCACCTTTCCCTCGGCAGCGCCATGTTCGGCGAAATTGAACGCGTCGATCTTGAGCACGCATCGGTCACCGTTCCGGACGAAGGCGATATCGCGCGACGCGATGCGGACTTCAGCCTCGAGAGGCGCGTTCGCGGGCATCAGCGTCAACAACGGATCGCCCTGCTTGAGGACCGATCCTACTGACAGCTTGGCCATGGTCAGAACCACCGAGTCCTCGTTCGCCGTCAGCCGGACGAGGTCCTGGCGCTTTATGGCCTTCTCGAGCTGGGTTCTGGCAGTATCGAGGCTGTTTCGCGCAGTCACGAGCTCCTGGCTGAGCGCCCCAAGCCACTGCTGCCTGAAGGCGTCTCGGTCGGCCTCCAGCGCGCCTATCGTATACCGCGCCTCGGTCAGGGCGTGTTGGTCCTTCTCGAGGGACTGCAGGATCTCAAGATGCTGATCCTCCGATATCAGCGCGTTCAACTGGGAGCCGCTGCCCTGCTTGGCAAGCGAGGTCTTCATGGCCAACACGCGCCCCGCGATTTCCTCGCGCTGCCGAAACCTGCTCACGCTTTCTTCGAGCTTCTGGATGGTGGTCTGCGTCTGCTCGATCTTCGCCTTGAAACTGTCGACCTGCGCATTGAACTGCACCGTGCGCTGTTCATACAGCTTCGTTTGCAATGCGGCATACTGCAGGAAACCCGCATCGCTCCTATCGGGGAAGGACAACGGTGTGTTCTTGAGTTCAGCTTCGATGCGAGCGATCTGCGCTTCCAGGCTCGCGATCTGCAACTTGAGCTGCTCGACGTCGGCGGCAGCGAAGGTCGGGTCCAGAGTCGCCAGGAGCTGCCCGCTTTTGACGCGTTCGCCTTCGCGGACGTCGATGCTTCGAATGATCGACGGGTCGAGCGCCTGGAAGACGCTGACGTCCTGCGTCGAAACGATCTTGCCGGATTGGCTGGTGATCACGCGGTCCACTTGCGTGAAGACCATGACCGCGATCACGGCCGCCAAAAGGGCAGCCAGCGCGAAAACAGTCAACTTCGCCCAGCGCGGTTCGGGGGCCTCCCGGATCGCGTCCGTCTCCGACTGGAATTGCCGGATCACGGCGATTGACGATTGCTCACGCGACACGACTCTGGCCTCCGAAAGAGTCCTTGCGGGGCGCCGTCACGGTGAGGTGCCGGATCTGCTGGTTCCATAGTTCCTTGTAGACGTCCGAACGTTCCAGCAGCTCACCGTGGGTTCCGATGCTGCTCACCCGGCCGCGCTCGAGCACTAGGATGGCGTTGGCCGACATCAGGGACGACAGCCTATGCGAAATGACTATCAGGGTGCGGCCGCTCGCGATGCGGGCGATGTTTGAGGCGACTATCGACTCGCTCTCCGGATCAAGGGCGCTGGTTGCCTCGTCCAGGATCAGAATGCGCGGATTGACGATCAGGGCGCGTGCGATAGCCAACCGCTGCCGCTGGCCACCGGAAATGTTCGGCGACCCTTCGTAGACGTAGGTCTCGTACCCGCGCGGCAGCTTGTCGATGAACTCTTCCGCGCCAGCGAGGCGCGCCGCCTGAACGACCTCGTCGAAGGTCGCATCGCTCTTGGCGGCCATGATGTTCTCCCGGATTGTCCCGCTGAACAGGAAGTTCTCTTGCAGGACCACCCCGAGATTGCGCCGCAGGTGATCGATGTCGTATTCGCGGATGTCGACGCCGTCGATCTTGATCAGCCCTTCGTAGTTGGAGTGCAGGGACTGCAGGAGCCGGGCGATGGTGGTCTTGCCTGACCCGCTCCTGCCCATGATCCCGAGCATCGTTCCCTCAGGCGCCTCGAACGAAATGTCCTGAAGGACTGGAGAGGTCGAGCCCTTGTACGTGAAGGTGACGTTCGAGAATTCGACATGTCCGCGCACCCGGGCGCGCAGGCCGTTGCCGGAACGGCCCTCTTCTTCTGGTTGGTTGACCAGTCGGCTGACAACCGCGACGGCGATGCGGGCTTCGTCGTACTGATTGACGAGCTGCGCGATCTGCATCAGCGGCCCCGTCACTCGCTGGGACAGCATCAGGAACGCGAATAGCGCGCCGACATAGACCGGATCATTTGTCGTGATCGCGATGTAGGCGCCGAGCGCGAAGGAACCGCTAACAGCCAGCCGTTCGAGCGGCCTTACGACAGATTGGATCAGATTGGCGGTCATGCCCTCGGCGAAGCGCAGCTTCGTAACCCGGGCGACATGGACGTCCCAAAGCTGCCGCTGCCGCGCGTCGAGGGCCAGCGATTTAACCGTGCGCATTCCGAACAGCGTCTGCGCGAGGAATGCTCCCCGGTCCGATTCCGCCTGTTCGACCGACGCCACCTTCAGTCGGTAGTTTGGCAGCATCGCGAACAGCCAGGCGACGATGAGCCCACAAATCACCAGGACGACCGCGGTCATCGCCGGGCTGAAGAAGAACATGAGCGGAAGGAAGAAAATCAGCGTGGTCGAATCGAGGATCGTTCCGAACAGGTGTCCGACCAGGAAGGTGCGGATTCTCCAGACCTGGCTCATGTCGTACGCGATCGTGCCGACCTGGGTCCGCTCGAAGAAGTCCATCGGCAGGTTCAGGACTTTCTCGAATATGTGGGTGAGGAGCTTTGCGTCGATGCGCGAGGTGAGGAAGAGGACGAGAAACTGGCGCAACCATGCGAAGACGGCCTCGAATACTATGAAGACGGCCATCGTCACGCATAGCACGGAGAACGTGTTGAAGGCCTTGTAGTAAATCACCTTGTCGGTGAGGAGCCGCCAGAACATGATCGGCGTCAGCGCCATGATGCCGAGCACGAACGCGCAGATCGCGACGTCTCGCACGATCCAGCGCTCCCGGAAGATCAAGCCGACGATGAATCTGATGCTGAACGGCTGGCGTTCGTCGGCGATGTCGTAGTTCCGTTTGAGAAGAACAGCCTCCCCTGTCCAGGCTTGCTGGAAACGCAACCTGTCGATGACAAGCAGTGCCTCCTGGGTGGAGTTTGGATCCTGCAGCACGACGCGCATGCCCTTGCCCTCGAGGCGCAGCAATACAACCCAGGTTCCGTTCTTAAGCCCGACGATCGCCGGGAGGGCCTTGTCGAGATGTTCGATCCCGAGATGATCGAGTTGCAGGACCTTGGCCGTCAGGCCGACAGCAGTGGCGCAGTTAACGATGTCTTTGGATGAAAGTTCGCCGTCCCCCAGCGAATTGCGCTGGATAAGCTCCGAAGCCGCAAGATGGATCCCGAAGTGGCGCGCGATGACGACGAGGCAGCCAAGCCCGCTTGCCTCGCGCGATTTCGAACTATGTGGCGTACGCGCTGTTTCCGCGAGAGCGATCATGGCAAGGCCCACCGTTCCGCGGCGTGCTCGAAACTACGAATGAATGTGCACAAGGTGAAAATCCGGAGATTGTACGATGAGGCTGCGATCGGCTTCGGCGAACGGTGTCGACCCGGTATGCGTGGCGATCGTCCCGGAATGCTGGTCGGAGACGACCGCGTCGATGCTTGATCGGGTCAGGCCGTGAGTGCCTGCCAAGCGCTTGCTCGCTTCGATTGCGGGATGTTGAGCGGCATCGCCGCCAAGTCGAGCAGGTCCGTAAACGTCGGCGAGATGCCCCTGGCTGACGATATGGGCTCCGGATCCACTCGCCCCAGTTCCGGGATGAAGGATGTCATGCAACAGCAGCCCAGTTCCATCGCCGAAGCCGGCGACCTTGACTGTATGGGCTGGATCAGGTGGCGACCCTCCCGCCTTGCCTTCAACACCACTCCCATGCGCGACTTGCGGCTGGCCTAAGCTGCCGTCGGCATATGGAGACGTCGCTGGCTGCCCCTGATGATGAGCATCAAGATGAAGGGGCTGGAAGCCTCTTTCATCCGGTTGCGCCGCATCATGCTTGCCGCGGCCGATCGCGGAGGCATCCTCGTCAACGTTAGAGTTGAACTGGGCCCATTGACCGGGAGAAAGACTGGTCGCACCGGACGGCTTATCATTTGCCGGTGCAGCTCCAGTGAGCAGATATTTATTTACGGCGTCAACGGCCGCCTGATCGACATGGTTGGCGGCCAGAATGACGGACTCAAGGTGTATGAGTCCAAGATCGTAGATAGCCACGGGCCCCAACCCCCGCTACACGAGCACAAACGCATCACTTGCCCTGACGGTCGGGGGGTCTAGCTGTCCCAAATGCTCGATGCGCTCTTATCTGCGCACCAGCCCTGCCCCAAGAGTAGTTCCTGGTGCCCTTACCCCAGAGCTGTTAGGAATTTGTTTAGCATGTTGGACTGGCTCGGACAATTATTAGAATGGGTTAATTTGGTAACTTATTGATACGGTTAAAATGGACCCGACGATCGCATGGCCTTCGAAGAGCCCCATCACCACTCCCTCGAACTTCTTGCGGCACAAGCGCTTGCACGGGGCGAAGCGGAGGCGGCATTCAAATTTGCGGACCGCCGGTGCCGGGTCCGCCCGTATCCGGAACCACGAAGCTACGTCCTAAGAGGCGAAGCGCTATTCAGGCTCGGCGATAAGAGCGCCGCCATTCGAGACCTGCGGATCGCGCTCGACCTTGCCCCGGAGGATGTCGCTGCTAATCGCAGAATGTTGGCCTGGGCCGGCAGTGCTGAGAAAAGAGAAGCGGCCGGAGTTCTCGTCACTCAGGACCGAGATCTCGATACCTTGCGAATGGCGATCGAAGTCCTGCGCGCTGCCGGTCGACGTCACTTCGGGAGTCTCACCATTCTCGATGCCACGATCGAAGGATGGGCGGTTTGGGAGGGGAACGCGCCGCTCGAACTGACGGTGACGGATGGCTCCGGCTCGGTTGCCTGCCGCATTCGGCCCGATCCGGTTCACCCCTTGCGCGATCTTGGCCACGCGGCTGCCTTTCGCCTGCCGCGACCAAACTCGCCATCCTCCCAGTTGATCTCACTGTCAGTCGAAGGCGAGGAATTCCTCTCCAGGCGGGTTCCGGGCAATGCTGCCCCTGCGAGTGATCCGCACGCCCCACACGCGGATGGCACCGTCCTGGCGGCTCAGATGGACGTCCCGGAAGTGACAGTGGTGGTTCCGGTGTTCAAAGGCTACGACGCGACGCGAGCCTGCCTGGACAGCCTTATGTCCGCTGTCAGGCCTCCGCGGCACCGAATCCTTCTGGTCGACAATGCGACGCCTGAGGCGCGCATCGCGGATTACCTCGATGAACTCTCCACCCGAACCTCGGTCGAACTCATAAAGTTCACCCGGAACCTCGGTTTCGTTGGAGCCGTCAACAGAGCGCTGTCGCTTATCCCAGAGGGCGATGTCGTGCTCCTCAACTCCGACACGATCGTACCAATCGGCTTTATCGACAGGTTGGCGGAAGCTGCGCGCTCCTCGCCGGATATCGGGACAGTCACCCCGCTGTCGAACAATGGGGAGTATACGAGTTTCCCAATCCCGAACACGGCCAATCCGGTTGGATCCCTCGGCGATGTCACGATGATCGACGGCATCGCCGCCAGGACAAATGCTGGGCATGTGGTCGACCTTCCGAGCGGCATCGGGTTTTGCCTGTACGTCACGCGCGCGTGTTTCGATGCCGTCGGGTTGTTGTCGGAAGATTTCGACCAGGGCTATCTCGAAGATGCGGACTTCTGCCTGCGCGCCCGCGAAAGGGGATTTCGAAGCGTGTGTGCGCCAGGTGTTTTCGTCGGACACGCGGGCTCGGTATCATTTGGTCGCGACAAGAGATCGCTGGTAGTCCGGAACCTTGGCGTCCTGAAGCGGCGGTTTCCAGAATACACAAAGCAATCCGCCGCATTCGTTCGTGCCGATCCGCTGCGAGGAATGCGAGAGTCGATCGAGCGGGCGGCTCCCATCTCGGCCGCAAATCCGCGCCTGCTCGTGACTGGGACCGGCGC
This sequence comes from Mesorhizobium album, assembly GCF_033977205.1. Taxonomy (NCBI): domain Bacteria; kingdom Pseudomonadati; phylum Pseudomonadota; class Alphaproteobacteria; order Hyphomicrobiales; family Phyllobacteriaceae; genus Mesorhizobium; species Mesorhizobium album. The sequence continues at coordinate 22,138 of NZ_JAVIIW010000062.1, forward strand.
AGTGGGAGCGGTTACACGCGAGCGAGCACGCCAGCTGCTGAGCGAGAAAGTCCCCGCCATAATTCTCGAGGTCCGCCATGAGGCACATGGCCCCAGTGCTGGGCTTCTGAACCCCGCCGGCGGACTTCCTCAATCGATGCGTCTCCAGCTCTCGCTTTCCAGCGAGCGCGAGGCATTGCGCGAATATGTGAACGGGATGCGCCCATCCGGAATCGAGATCCTGGACCCAGCGGCGGTTTCCCTATGCCTGATCGACTTGATTGTCGCGCTGGGAATTCCTTTCGACATCTTCATAGCCGATGCCGGGCTGCTCGGCCGACGCAATGAGTCCTTCTCGGCTTCAGCGATACGATCTGCCTGGCCGGACCGGCGCAAGCCGGCCATCCGGTCAAACGATGCGCGTGTCGAAGCCGACGAGCGCAGTCGGGTTCAAAGGTGGCGCGGGCTCTCCGAAGCTGCCAAACGCATTCTTGTCCCCTGCGATCATGCCCAGGCCTTTGCCGCAGGTTTTTTCGCTGGGCACAGGCTTGACTCGACAGGCATCGGCGCCGCGGTTCGGAATTTACCGCATAAACCAACAAAGCAGACCGTCTCGCGGCTGGGGCTTGTTCCGGTCAGGTCCGATCCGCAAGAACAGTTCCTTATGAGATTCCTGGCTGGCGTTCTGCGCGAAAGGAGAGCGGACCTGTCGATTACGGTCGTTGGCTCGACACTGGATGATTACGGCCTCATGCGGTTTGGAAACACGTTCGTCACGGGTTCGGTGGAAACAGCGGAATTCGACTGGGTGCTAAAGTCTTATAGTCTGCAATCACTGTTCCTCTGCGCCACCCGGCCCATATTCGGCCATCCGCTTGCGACCCTCTCTCTCAATTCCGCGCTTCCGGTAGCGTTCTTCGACTGGTCTCTCGGGCGGCTGACGCCCAGAAACGGCGATCTACCCATTGATCCAGGTTCGAACCTAAGCAACATCACCAGCAGCCTCTGCGACTGGTTGGAATCCTGAGATGCCTCATCCTGGCGAGTCGGACCCCGCACCTCCGCACCGCTTTTGGACGGAATTTACCCGTTCAGGCGAGCGGCACTTCTCGGGATTTGTCGTCGACCGCAGCAACCTCGAACGCAGGTATGCGATCGACATTCTGGTAGACGGATATCCGCTGAAGGTCCTTCGGGCACAGGACTATGTCCAACAACTGGCCGCAGCGCAGGTTGGGGACGGTTGCTACGGATTTTCCTTCTTGCTGGACCAGAACGTCCTTGCCGAAGGCGCAGTAGTGGAGGCGCGGCTAGCGAATAGCGGAACCGTCGTAGGCCAGCCGATCGCCCTGGAACGCCCGTTACTGCCCCTGCACCAGTCATCTGTGGTCGGGGCAGTCCGCTGGTCCGGCTCGCTCCGCTTCTCCGGATGGGTCGCCAACCTCGAAGAAGCCGGAGAGTTGGACGTTCTCGTCGACGGGGTGCTTGTTACACGGACCCGGGCAGCTGGATGGAGCCATGTCGGCGATGCGGAGGACGCCCGTGCAGTCCGCGCATTCGACATTTATTTGCCGGAGAGGTTCGCGGACGGAAATGCCCATCAGCTAGAGGTGGTGAATTGGCTTGGCGAGCACCTGGCCGGAAGCCCCGTCGCCTTCCTCGCTGTTCCAGGCATTCCATACGAAGCCCTGGCCGCTTGCGGGCTTTCGGACCTTGATCGGCGGAATATGCCTGGGTCATGGCCCTTCTCACGGTACCAGGAGTGGCGCGAACGGTTTCCAGCCAATCCCAGCCCGGTCGAAGCGCGGCGGGTCGTCGTTGTCATGATCGGCTCTGAAGGGATGGATGACTCCGAGGCGAGCTTGCATGAGCAGAACCACCCCGACTGGATTGCCCCCTTTTTCCCGACCGGGACGGGGTTGGCAACATTCGACCCAGGTCCCGTGCTCTCGTTCCTGGAAGGAGCGGATTGCGCCTATGTAGTCTTTGCCCTTGCCGGAACCTTATTCTTGCCGACCGCACTGCAGCGAATTGTCGGTGCTTTCGCCGCGATCGAGGGAGCGCGCGCGGTCTACGGCGACTTCGACATCAGAGGCAAGGACGGATCGGTCTGGCCTATGGCGTTGCCGGCATTCGACTACGAGCGGATGCTGGAACAGGGCTACTGCGCCCACCTGTTCGCGCTTCGCTCCGCCGACGCAATCCGCTCCTTGTCCGGCGGGGCGTCGAGCCTCTATCGCCTGTTCAACTCGATGCTCGACGATCGCAGTTCGTTGAACCAGGATATCATCCATCTTCCGGGGGCGCTGGCGACGCTTCCCCCCTTCGACGTGGCCGCGGCCCGTCCGGCCTTGGCGGCGGCCAGCCTGGCCTGTCTCTGGCGCAGGGGGACGGAAGCCACGGCTACGCCAAACGTAGCAGGCCTATTCCCGGCCGTGCGGATCAGCCGGAAGGTCGCGAGCAGTAGCGCAACGATCATCGTTCCAACGCGCAATCGGGCGGACCTGCTGGAGGACTGCATAGAGTCGATCCGGCCTGCCTGCGAAGGAGAGCGCATCGAGATTGTTGTCGCTGACAACGACTCCTCAGACGGGGCCACGCTCGCCTACCTGGAACAGATCGACAACCGGATCGCCAAAGTTTTGCGCACGTCCGGGCCGTTCAATCGCGCCCGACTTGTCAATAGCGCCGCGAGGGTCGCCAATGGCGATCTGCTCTGCCTAGTGGACCCACACGTCAGGGCGTTGGACGATCGATGGCTGCTGGAGATGATGGGCCGGATTGGAGAAACGGACGTTGGGGCCGTGGGCGCCCTGCTCGTTCGGACCAGCGGCGTCGTGCAGCATGGCGGCATCGTGCTCGGCCCCGGATTTGCAGCAGCCCGCGCCTTCAGCGACCGGGTCGACGGCGATTTCGGATATGCGGATTTGCTGGTGGCGGCGCACGAATGCAGTGCTGTGACGGCGGCGTGCCTGATGACGCGCCGGAGCGACTATCTCGAGGTCGGCGGCATGGACGAAGTGCGTTTTCCAATCGATTTCCATGACGTCGATTACTGCCTCAAGCTGCGCGCGCTTGGACGGCGGATCGTACTCACGCCCCATGCGAAGCTCATCCATGACGAGCCCGCTCGCGGTCAAATTCAGGCGCCGCTTTTCGAGCGCGAGATGCAAAACCTGCGCACGAAGTGGGGCAGCGTCCTCGCCGCGGATCCCTTTTACAGTCCCATACTTTCACTCGATCCATGCCCGTTTTCAGCTCTTAGCTGGCCTCCCCGCGCGATGGGGCCAAGGGACAATCGATCACCCTCCCCTCTCGGCGTTCCGGATGGGTTCTGAAGATTCTTTTCAACCAGGTCGCTCGCCGGGTTCGCAGCATTTTGGTCAGCGAACAGGCGACGGATCGCATCAACGAACCAGGTGGGTAGATGGCAAACGATATCCAATGCGTAGTGATCGGGGCTGGCGTTGTCGGGCTTGCCACAGCCCGGGAACTGGCGCGCGCGGGCTACGAGGTCGTTGTCGTCGAGCAGGAAGCCGCGATCGGGGCGCACACCTCGTCCCGGAACAGCGAAGTCATCCATGCCGGAATCTACTATGCGCCCGGAAGCCTCATGGCGCGCCTTTGTCTGCAGGGGCGAGAGCGGCTCATCGACTATTGTGACACCCGAGCAGTTCCGTATTCGCTATGCGGAAAGCTCATCGTGGCGGTCACTGACGATGAAGTGGCCGTCCTCGACCGAATTGCCGACCGGGCCAGGCAGAACGGGGTCACCAACCTGGTCAGCCTGACCGGAGCTGAGGCTCGGCAGATGGAGCCCAATCTCCGTTGTGTGGCGGCATTGCTCTCGTCCGGCACCGGCATAGTCGACAGCCATCAGCTGATGCTCTCCTTTCAGGGTGAAGCGGAAGCCGCAGGGGCGATGGTCGCGTTCAGCTCTCCGGTGACCGGCCTCCGGCGTGCCAGCGGTGGGCTACTCGTCTCGGTAGGGGGCGAGGACCCGGTGGAAGTTCGAGCGCAGGTCGTTATCAATTCCGCGGGCCTTTTCGCGCCGGGCGTCGCGGCGTCGATCGAGGGCATGCCTGCCCATCTGGTCCCGAAGCCCTACTTCGCCCGGGGGAACTATTTCGTGCTTTCAGGCAAGTCGCCGTTTTCGCGGCTCGTCTATCCAGTTCCCGTACCGGGAGGCCTTGGGACGCACGTTACGCTGGACCTGGCCGGGCAAGCGCGGTTCGGGCCGGACGTGGAGTGGATCGAACGGGTCGACTACTCGGTGAACTCGTCCCGGCTGCCGCGCTTTGCGGAAGCGATCCGCCGCTACTGGCCCGGTCTCGACGAAAGCCGGCTGCACCCGGGGTATGCGGGCATCAGGCCCAAGACCGCCGGGCCGGACGAAGCGCCGCAGGATTTCGTCATTCAAGGCAGCGACATCCATGGCGTGTCCGGGCTTGTCAATCTGTTTGGGATAGAGTCGCCTGGCCTAACCGCCTCGCTTGCTATCGCCGAATGCGTTGTTAAGCATTTGACCCCGTAGCGCTGGCGCAGAGGCCATAAGACTTAAGGCGTTCGCTGCTGGCATACGCTGGAACCCTATGGGCATGTGAACGCCGACGAACGTAGGCCCGATCAGGCCTGGCTCGGGGCATTGCGTGCCGACCGCGTCATGCCCTTTCCAAAATCCGGACTATCTTTCTCGAAAGGCGCGCCCGAACGAATCTCTCAAGGGTTTGGTCAGATAGGCCAGAAAAGTCCGTTCACCGGTTGAGATGAACGTTTCGACCGGCATCCCTGGATAGACCTGCTCGGGCTTCACCTCCGGCGGCAACTTCCCTGCTATTTTGAGCCGGACGATATAGTATGGCTGCCCTGTGCTCGTTGGAAGCAGTCGGTCTGCCGAAATATAGATCACTTTTCCGGGCACTTTCGGCGTCGTACGAGCGTTCAGCGCCGTGAACATCATGTTGGCCTCCTGGCCCACCCGGATCGTATCGATGTCTTCAGGCTTGATCTTTGCTTCGATAATTAGCTCATCCGTGGTTGGCAGAAGCTCAATCGCGGCCTCACCCGGACGGATAACACTGCCTTGGGAACTGAAGAGCGACCGAACAATGATGCCGTCGACCGGTGCCCGAATAGTCGTTCTGTCCAAAACAGAGCGAGCGGCGCTTATTTGCTCCTCAAGGTCGGCTACTTGCGCCCGCGCCTTATTCAATTCTGTGACAGCATCCTCAACCCGGCTGGTTGTGAGCCGCTCAATCTGCTGGCGCGCTTCGACAGTCTGAGTTGCCGAACTTGCAATCTGCGCCTCCAAAGACCCCGCTTGCCCCACCAACTCGGCGGTACTGCGAAGAAGATCGGTGTATTCAGAGCGGTTGGTTAGCCCTCGATCCAGTAGGCCTTTCTTTCGATTCGTCTCTTCGCTTACAATTGCCAGCTGACTTTCTGTCGCTTTCTTCTGCGCTCTCAATCCGACTATTGCATCTTGAAGAGCTGCTACTCGTTGCTTAAGTATCTCCTGTTCCGCTCCATAGCGAGCTAGCCGAGCCTGAAATTCCTTGTTTTGTTCGCCAAAGACCGCGCTGTAATCCGAAGCGTCAGAATACGCTCTGAGGTCACTGGGAAATACAATCTTCTCTAGGCCGTCCCGCTCGGCTTCGAGTCGTGCAATCTCAGCTTTTTGGGCGATCCATTGCTTGATGACTCGATTGAGCTGAGACTGAGCCAGTGTCGGGTCGATCTCGATCAGGGCCTGACCTCTCGACACCCTGTCACCTTCCCGGACCATAATACTATTGATCACTCCTCCTTCGAGGTGCTGGATCATGACATTCTGACCTGCTGCCGCTGCCACTACTCCCGGCGCTATTGTTGCGCCGGCGATTGGTGCAGTCGCTGCCCAAGATCCGAAGCCGAGTAAGAAAACGGCTATGCTTCCGTACCCCGCCAGTGTGATCCGATCTGCCCGTGTAACGAGCTTCCGTTGCCAGCGATAGGACCTGGCAGACATCGGGATCGTGTGGCTTGTAACAGTCATCGGTGACTAGACCTCAGCGCGAGCAGGCGAAGGGAATGGCACCACTCCTTCGTTGTCGTGCGACGGAGAGACCCTGGATGGCGGCGTTTGGCCCCTTCGCTCGGCAAGCTGGCCGAGCACGTCTTGGGTCAAACCGTAGATCTCGATCTGGCCATTACGCAGCATGAGTATGCGATCGCATATGGAAGCGAGCGAAGGCCGATGAGTTATAACCAGCACGGTCGTACTTCGTAGACGCGCCTGGGTGATCGCCCGCTCGAGAGCGGCTTCACCATCAGAATCGAGATTGGCGTTGGGCTCATCGAGAACCAGTATCTTGGGATCGCCGTAGAAGGCACGAGCAAGCCCAATGCGCTGACGCTCACCACCAGAGAGCCGAACGCCGGTAGGGCCGATCAGCGTAGAATAGCCATCCCTCTGGGCAAGGATGAGCTCATGCACGTGCGCCTGCTGGGCAGCTTGAATCAATTTCTCATCAGACGCGTCAGGCTCAAAACGCGTAATATTCTGAGCTATGGTCCCTGGGAAAAGTTCTACATCCTGCGGAAGATATCCAATATGACGGCCGAGTTCTTCGGGATTCCAGTTCCGAATATCACCGCCATCTACGCGGATCGCCCCTGAGCGGGGCTCAATTGCGCCTACTATGAGACGTGCAAGAGTAGATTTTCCAGCCTGGCTTGGCCCGACGACAGCAACCATTTGGCCGGCGGGAACTTCGAACGTCAAACGCTTTATCAGCGGCGGCGCACCGTCGGCAGAGCCTGGAAGATAGTAGATAACTTGATCCGCGCCTAACGCTCCTTGAGGCGTAGGCAATGCCACTTCTTCCTTCCCGGGTTTCGATTGAAGACTGGAAAGCCGCTTCCATGCACTCTTGGCATCGATGATCTGCCGCCAACTACCAATGATCTGATCAAGGGGCTGGAGGGCTCGCGCCGACATCATTGAGGACGCAAATATCATTCCGGCAGTCATCTCGTTTTGCAGAACCAAATAGGCGCCGAGGCCCAAAATCCCGATCTGCAGTACCGAGCGTGCGGTACGGGACACCCCTCCATAAAATGCGTTGATGCGAGCGACTTTGTCGGTAGCACAAAGAGAATCAGAGAAACGGGTACCCCAGAACTCTATTGCGTTGGAAACCATGCCGAGTGCGCGGACCGTTTCGAAGTTCCGTGCGAACGCCTGCGCCGAATTCATTGAGACGCCAAGTGATTCTGCCGCCTCCCTACTTGGCCGCGAACTTGCGGCCTGATTCAGGAGGGCCACCAAAAGTAAAAGAACCGCCCCGGCCACGGTTACAAGGAAAAGCAAGGGATGGATAAAATAGAGTAGGCCTACAAAGATTGGGCCGAATGGGAGGTCAAAGAGAACATATACGGATCTTGAAGCGACGAAGCTTCGCACGGTGGCGAGGTCGCGCAATGCTTGGACGTCGCCGAGGCCCGCGCGCGGACCACTCATCGCCGCAAGGAAAGACGATGGGCCTAACGACACGTCCAATCGGGCGGCGAGCCGACTTGCGTATACGCCGCGAACGACTTCGAGAACTCCGAAGAGCAAAAGAGAAAAGAGAGCAAGCAAGGTTAGATAGGCGAGCGTGTCCAGATTTGCCGCAGGTAAAACGCGATCGTACACCTGCAGCATGTAGAGAGGCAGAACCAACATCACGACGTTCGTGACGGCAGAGAAGAGGCCCATATTGACCACGCTGCTGGGTATCAGTTTGCTGCTTCTCGAAATTGACATCTCCGAAATTGGTCCCCTCCTGGAAGCGACACGTTGGATGGCATTTCAGTAAACGTGAACTACTGACTAAGCTAAAGAACGAAGTCGTTTTGATCGAGATTCAGATTCTTTCCTAACAGAACGACCATGAAGTCTGCTGCCGTGTCTCCGTTCACGTCGGCCTGCACTATTGTATTGGTCCCATCCTCGAACCAAGTTAACGAGTGGCCCACGACACTCGTATTCTGGCCTCCGAACGCGAAAGCCTGATTACCTCCTGCAGAGGCATTGGCATCGATTGCCGAGACATCGATCTTGTCAGCCCCATGTTGCAAGTCGTTAAGCGTATCCCAGTTTGACGAGTTGCTATCTGCGATAGCTTTGAAGATAAAACGATCGTTTCCGATCCCGCCGATGAGGATATCGGCGCCACCTCCGCCGTTGAGCAGGTCGTCACCGGCCAAACCGGAGATCACGTTCGCCGCCGCGCTGCCCGTCAGCGTGTCGCCGAAGCCAGAGCCGATCAGGTTCTCGAAGCCGGAGAGCGTATCGCTGCCGGCGCCAATAGTCTTCTGGGCCGCCGTCGTCGCAAGGCTCACCGTGATGGCCGCGGCCGCGTGCTCGTAGCTCAACGTATCGATGCCGGCGCCGCCATTGAGGACGTTGTTGCCGCCGTCGCCCTCGAGTGTGTCGTTCTGTGCAGAACCCAGAAGCCCCTCGATGCCGGAGAACGTGTCGCCTTCGGCATCGCCGCCTTGAGCAAGACCCGTCATCAGGCTGACATTCACACCAACCGCCGACGCCGCGTAGCTGGCCGTGTCGGTACCTGCGTCACCGATGAGCGTATCGGCGCCTCCAAGCCCCGCCAAGATGTTGTTGCCGGTGTTGCCGGTGATCACGTTGGCGAGCGCATTGCCGGTTCCGGCCACATTGGTCGCCCCCGTCAGCGTCAGGTTCTCGACGCTTCCAAAGACGTGCAGAGCATCGGAAAGGCTGAAAGCAATCGATGAGCGAACCAGATCGGTGCCGCTGCCGCCGGTCTCATCCACAATGTCTCCCGTGTTGTCGACGACGTAAGTGTCATTGCCTGTGCCGCCGACCATGGTGTCGGCACCGCCGCCGCCATTGATCAAGTCGTCGCCGCCCAGGCCGGAGATCACGTTCGCCGCCGCGCTGCCCGTCAGCGTGTCGCCGAAGCCAGAGCCGATCAGGTTCTCGAAGCCGGAGAGCGTATCGCTGCCGGCGCCAATAGTGTTCTGGGCCGCCGTCGTCGCAAGGCTCACCGTGATGGCCGCGGCCGCGTGCTCGTAGCTCAACGTATCGATGCCGGCGCCGCCATTGAGGACGTTGTTGCCGCCGTCGCCCTCGAGTGTGTCGTTCTGTGCAGAACCCAGAAGCCCCTCGATGCCGGAGAACGTGTCGCCTTCGGCATCGCCGCCTTGAGCAAGACCCGTCATCAGGCTGACATTCACACCAACCGCCGACGCCGCGTAGCTGGCCGTGTCGGTACCTGCGTCACCGATGAGCGTATCGGCGCCTCCAAGCCCCGCCAAGATGTTGTTGCCGGTGTTGCCGGTGATCACGTTGGCGAGCGCATTGCCGGTTCCGGCCACATTGGTCGTCCCCGTCAGCGTCAGGTTCTCGACGCTTCCAAAGACGTGCAGAGCATCGGAAAGGCTGAAAGCAATCGATGAGCGAACCAGATCGGTGCCGCTGCCGCCGGTCTCATCCACAATGTCTCCCGTGTTGTCGACGACGTAAGTGTCATTGCCTGTGCCGCCGACCATGGTGTCGGCACCACTGCCGCCGTCGAGAGTATCGCCACCTGCAAGCCCATTAAGGGTATCGTTGCCGCCAAGTCCCAGAATGATATCGGCTTCCGGGGTTCCGGTTAAGGTCTGACCAGCGTTGGTACCTGTGATCGTCTGCCCAGGAACATCCGTCACCGTCACCGCGATTGCCTGATTGTCGACGAGGGTGCCATCGGAGACTTGCACCGTGACGTCGTAGACGTTGTCGGCGTCGCTGTCGGTCGGTGTCTCGAAGTCTGGCGCGTTCTGGAAAGTCAGAGCACCTGTCGTGGCTTCAATCTGGAACAGAGCGGCATCGGCGCCACCGGTGATCGAATAGGTGAATGTGGTCCCGGCGTCAGGATCAGCAGCCGTGACCGTCGTCACCGCTGTGCTGTTCTCAGCAACCGTGAGGAAAGCCGTGTCGCCCCCGCCATTGGATGTGATAGCTGGCGACTCGTTAAGGTTTGACACCGTCACCGCGATTGCCTGGTTATCGACGAGGGTGCCCTTCGACACCTGGACGGTGACATCGTAGATATTGTCACCGCCGCTGTCGGCCGGGGTCTCGAAATCCGGAGCGGTCTGGAAACTCAGCGCGCCTGTCGTAGAATCGATTTGAAACAGAGCGGCGTCGGCGCCGCCGCTGATCGAGTAGTTTAGGGTCGCCCCGCCATCAGGATCAGTGGCCGTTACCGTCGTCACCACTGTGCTGTTCTCAGCGACGGCGAGGGCCGCGGTGTCGCCGCCGCCGTTCGAGGTAATGATTGGCGGCGCATCGTTATCGTAGATGAATCCAAACAATTTCGGACCACCGTCTATAGTGTAGCCCGACGAAGGTTGCAGCTCAACGGTAAAGCTGCGCTGATGCCCTTCTTGTATACTGTCGTCCACAGTTTGGAAGCTGATGCTGGCGGTCGACGACCCAGCGTCAAAGTGGATTGTCTGGATCGAACCGTCCGGGATATTTGCGCCGGTGAAATCGGAAAGCGTTGCGAACTCCGGTCCACCATTGGGATCGTAGAAGTGAGTCGAATAGAAGACATCGAGCGGCTGCGAAATGTCGCCACCCTCGCGCGTGAAGGAGAAGACAAGGGTACCCCCCTCCACCACAGCATCTAAACTGTTGACATGGTGAACTATCGCGGGGACGTCAGTGGGACCGCCGACATCGGTCACGCTGACGGCAATAGCCTGACTATCAGCCAGCGAGCCGTCGGAGACCTGCACGGTCACGTCGTAAACATTGTCGCAGTCGCTGTCACCGGGCGCCTCGAAGTCTGGCGCGTTCTGGAAGCTCAGAGCACCTGTCGTGGCGTCGATCTGGAAGAGAGCGGCATCAGCGCCACCGGTGATCGAATAGGTGAATGCGGTTCCAGCGTCAGGGTCTGTGGCCGTTACCGTCGTCACAGCCGTGCTGTTCTCGGCAACCACCAGCGAGGCCATGTCGCCCCCGCCGTCCGAGGTGATCGTCGGCGTTTCGTTTGCGTTCGTAATGCCGATCTCGATGACTTGTTGATCGATGGCGCCGGAGCTGTCTGTGACGACAACGTTCACGGCATAGTAGTTGTCAAAGTTACCGCCATTCAGGTTCGGGTTCTCGAAGTCAGGTGCAGTGACGAACGAGAGCACGCCGGTGGTTGGATCAATCGTAAACAGATTGCCATCCGGATTGATGTCGGGTGATCCAGAAATCGAGTAGGTCAGCACGTCGCCGGCATCGGGATCATTTGCCGTAACCGTGGTGACAACGGCTATGTTCTCCGGCCTGAAGATAGTGACGTGCTCCCCACCTCCGTCCGATGTTATTGTTGGGGCCTCGTTCTGATTGGCCACAGTGACAGTTAAAGCTTGGCTGTCGGTGCGCTCGCCGTCCGAAGTCTGCACGGTGACGTTGTACACACCGTCGCCGTCGGCATCCGTCGGTGCCTCGAAGTTTGGCGCGGCCTGGAAAGTCAGAGCACCTGTCGTGGCGTCAATCTGGAACAGAGCGGCATCGGCGCCACCGGTGATCGAATAGGTGAATGTGGTCCCGGCGTCAGGATCAGCAGCCGTGACCGTCGTCACCGCTGTGCTGTTCTCAGCAACCGTGAGGAAAGCCGTGTCGCCCCCGCCATTGGATGTGATAGCTGGCGACTCGTTAAGGTTTGTCACCGTCACCGCGATTGCCTGATTGTCGACGAGGGTGCCATCGGAGACTTGCACCGTGACGTCGTAGACGTTGTCGGCGTCGCTGTCGGTCGGCGTCTCGAAGTCTGGCGCGTTCTGGAAAGTCAGAGCACCTGTCGTGGCTTCAATCTGGAAGAGAGCGGCATCAGCACCACCGCTGATCGAATAAGTGAATGCGGTCCCAGCATCAGGATCGGTGGCCGTTACCGTCGTCACTGCTGTGCTGTTCTCAGCAACCACGAGGGAAGCGGTATCGCCCCCGCCGTCCGAGGTAATCGTCGGCGGTCCGCTGTTGGCTGCCGGGACTATGTCAAGGGTGGCAGATCCGACGACACTCCCACCGCTGCCATCGTTAATAGTGTAGGAGTAGGACACGTCCGACTCGTCATTAGCAGCCGGCGTGTAGCTCCAGGTCCCATTGCCGTTGTCGACCAGCGAGCCGGCACCGGAGGTGATGGCCAGATTGGAGGCTGTAAGGCTGTCGCTATCGACGTCGCTGGCGTTGGCCAGCAATTCGGTTTGAGTGATGAGCCGCGCACCTGAACCCTCAGCTATCGGTGCAAGGATCACAGCCGAAGTGGTGGGAGCGTCATTGACGGGAGTGATATCAAGGTGAGCGGACCCCGCAATGCTCCCGCCATGATTGTCGTTGACCGTATATGAATATGATACGTCCGTATCGTCATTGGGGGCCGGTGTGTAACTCCAGGTGCCGTCGCCATTGTCGACCAGCGAGCCGGCGCCGGAGGTGATGGTTAGCCCGGAGGCCGTAAGGCTGTCGCCCTCAACATCAGTGGCGTTGGCCAACAGATCGCTCTGTGAAATGAGCAGTGTGCCGGCATCCTCGGTTATCGAGGACAGATTCACCAGCGTAGTAGTCGGCGCATCATTACTGCCAACTATTGAGATGTCGATTTGCGCAGTGCTGGTCGCACCGTTGGCATCGACCAGCCTATAGGTGAACGAATCGGTCGCCATCGCTCCTTCAGCGAGAGCCTGGGTGTCCAGATCGCCATCGTTGAGCGAGTAGGTGTAGTCACCATTCACGTCAATCAAAAGCGTGCCGTAGGTTCCGATAAGCGAAGTCGCTCCGGAAACGAGCGTGAACGCACCGCCTAAGGCCATGGCCCCGGCGCGTGCGCCGTTGATGGCCAGCGTATCCCCCAAGCTTGAGTCCGCGTCGGTGTCATTGCTCAGGGCATTTCCGACAGCTGTGGCGTCGCCGGCCGTACTATTGGCTACACCTCCTGCCTCAATTACGCTGTCCGAAGAGTTGGCGTCATTCACGCCCACCGGCGCGTCGTTGATGATCTCAGCTCCCGAGAAAGTCCCATTTGAGAAGGCAAAGTTCTCGACGTTCGATACGGTGTCAGAGCCGTCCACGCCCGTTTTGTCGGTGATCGTGTAAACGCCGGCAGAAACACTGATCGCGTAGTTCGTCCAAGGTCCAGTGAAGACGACGGTGTCATCACCTCCGCTGCCATCAATTGTATCGTTGCCGCCCGATCCAGAAAGGACATTGGCCAAGCCGTCGCCTGTCAAAGAATCGTTGCCGCTGCCTCCAATCACTCCTTCGAAATTGCGGATCGTGTCCTCTGCAATTCCGCCTACTGTCACTTCAGTGTCCGCCGAACCGTTCAGCGTAACAACGATTGCGTCAGCTCGATCGCTGTAGCTGACGATATCTTTCTCCGGCCCCGGATCAGTTCTCGACCCGCCGTCCAAGACGTCGTTGCCAAGGCCACCGTCGATCACATCATCGAATGCTGTGCCGATGATTTCGTTCGCGCCCGCGTTCCCTTTTAGGCTGAGCCCGTATGACAGACTGCTCGCGTTGACGTTCAGCGCAGTTGTATCGGAGGTGCTGCCATTGACGTCAGAAATGACAACTTCCTCGATCGAAGAGATTCCCTCACGCAATACAAGCGTATCGTCGGCTATGGTGCTCGCGAAACGGATGGTGTCGAAGCCGTCGCCGCCGTCAATTGTCTCTCCGAGGGCATAGTTTGTAGAACGCTCGATGATGACGATGTCGTTGCCGTTGCCCCCGAAGATTGAATCGGCCCCCTGGTCTCCGAAGATGCGGTCGTTGCCACCGTTCCCGAAGATCGTGTCGTTATCGCCGCCGCCGTGGAGTTCGTCGTCACCAGCATCGCCGTAGAGCTGATCGTCACCGAGGTCGCCAAACAGCGTGTTGATCGCGGTGTCGCCATTCCCGGTCGCATCAACACCGCCAATCAGGATGTCGGAGTCGTCGCCGCCATGCAGTGTGTCGGCGCCTAAGCCGCCAACGAGTGTGTCATTGCCTTCATCACCGTTCAGGGAGTCGTCGCCCGATTCGCCATAGAGCTGGTCGCCTCCAAGCCCGCCATTCAGCGTGTCCATCCCGTTGCCGCCGTAGATGGTGTCACTACCGGCAAGGCCATTCACCGTGTCGTTGCCATCGACGGCATAGATGAGGTCATCACCAGGTGTGCCGGTCATAACCTCATCGACGTTGCGGCCAACTTGGGCGATGAAATTGCCCAGCACGAAATCGTCTTGTGAAAGGCCATGGTTCAGCGGATCGTTGATTTCAACCACGAGGTCATCGGCATCAAGGACGAAATTGCTGTTGATGTCGCCGATGAGAATGGTGGTGGCGCCGACATGTGTCCACCAAATCTGGGTGAATCCGGCACCAACGTCAGCTCCGCCGAGCGCCGTGCCGAACGCAAGAGTGTTGACTGCGGGATCGAAATTTGATGGCGCGATCTCGCCACGGAACACCATTGGCCCGCCGTCATAACTGCCAGGAGAGCCGCGCGCCACCGAGAGATCGAGCTTGTCGCCGTCGGACTGATTGAAGTCTGTGATCGTGTCGTGCTCGGCAAACGTCGAGGCCGAGGCCGTCAAGATGCGGAAGACATCGGCTTCCGTGCCGCCGCTCAGCGTGTCAGCGCCAGCTCCGCCGTCGAGCGTATCGGTGCCTGCACCGCCGCTGAGATGATCGATGCCTGCGCCACCGGAAAGCGTGTCTGCGCCATCGTCGCCGGCGAGGTCATCATCGCCATCATTGCCTACGAGCACGTCATTGTCGCCACCGCCATGGAGTTCGTCGTGGCCGGCATCGCCGTAGAGAGAATCATCGCCAAGGTCACCAAACAGCTTGTTAATTGCGGTGTCGCCATTGCCAAGCCCATCGACGCCGCCAACAAGGGTGTCGGCGTCATCGCCGCCATGCAGCGTATCGGCACCAAAGCCACCAACAAGGGTGTCGCTGCCTTCATCACCGTTCAGGGTGTCGTCGTTGCCCTCGCCATAGAGCTGGTCGCCATCAAG
>NZ_JAVIIW010000063.1:0-35420 GCF_033977205.1 Mesorhizobium album
GTAAGGCAAAAGGTGCTCGTACGGGATGCCGATCTTGGCGCCGATCTCCTGGATCGGTTTCTTCGTGGCGGCACGCGCGATCTCGATGTCGGTCTTCACTTCGGCCATGACGGCTTTCCTCTGGATTGGGCGGTGGAGGGTAGGGGTTCGATCATTCGTGCATGCTCGAAACGCTGCCCGGACGCAAGGGCAAGTCTAACCCTGTCGCTGTTGCGGCGTCAACTATCATGCAACTATGTTTCCTGCGAAGAAAGTTCTGCTGTTCCCAGGTCGACCTTCCCTGGTCTTTTGCGCCCGGTCGTTGCGCCGTATAGAAGCCAGAGCAGGTGCCGTTCCGCCGTCTCAAAACAGCCGCGCAATACGCGAAATGCGACAGAGGCCGGATGCATGCCGGCCAAAATGCGCGACGGTTTCAGGGTGCCCGACAGGGCGGAAAAAGCGACCCCGAGATTGCCGCTCAAGGCCGCTCAACACACGCGCTCCAGCCGGGCGGCGGCGTCAGATCGCGCCGATCTGGCGCAACAGCCCCAGGCCGTCGAGCTGGCCGAAATGCTCGATGAGGAAATTGTCCTCGAAGCGGTCGATGTGGATTGCGCCGACCGAGACGCGATTGCCACTCGGCTTTACGCCATGGAACATGCCGGTATGGGTGCCCTGGAAGCGACAGCGCGTCACCACGCTGCGGGCACCGCTGACATAGTCGTCGATGGCGTGAGTCCGTCGGGGAAGCCGACGAAGAATTCCGCCAGGGATTTTTGCCGTTCATCGAGGCCAACCGGACCCGCGCTGCCGAGATGAACCGCAAGATCCGGCGACGTCAGGCTGGCCAGCTTGTCCCAATCCTGCCGGTCGATGGCGGCGTAGACGTCTCGAGCGGCCTCGCGGATATCCATGTCGCGTCCTCGCTGGCTAATCGCCCTTGCGCCTGAACGGCGACGAGGCGATCAGGTCCAGCCTGAAGCCGAACTGGCATCGCGACGGAAGCCGGACTACTGCGTGAGCACGTTGCTGATCTCGACCATGTTGGAGCGCACGCGCAGGATATAGAAGCCCATCGTCGTCAGATGCGTCGGCAGCAGCCAGCCGTCCTCGCGTCCATTGGCGATGATGAAGGGCTGGATGCGCAGCGCCGAGACGAACTGCGCGTCCATCGTGTCCCACAAATTCTGCAGGTGCTTTTCCTTGATGACGCCCTCGAAGTCGGCCTGGGCGCCCTTCATCAGGCCGTAATAGGCATAGAGCTGGCCATAGGCGAACCAGAAGCGGTCGTCGGCGCGGAAGTCGAACCAGCCGGCATTGTGGTTCTCTGCGCGCTCCTTGAGGATGGCGGATGTCGAGCCGATGTCGCTGGCGATGCGGTCGATATATTGCTTCAGATTGTCGGCGCGGGCATCGAATGTCGCCTGGCAGGCCGTAAGGCGCGCGTTGAAGGAGCGCAACTTGCGCACCGAGTCGCGGTAATAGCTCGGTGTCGGCGTCTTGGGACCGAACGGGTGCAAGCCGAAATACCAGGTCTCTTCGTCGAACTGCAGATTGCCGCGCGCGTCTTGTAGATCGGCATCGATCTGCGAGGTGGTGCGCACGCGTCCCAGATTGTCCGCCAGTTCGGTCGCGGTGCGCCGCACCGCCTGGTTGATGCCGCGCTGGAAGGAAGCCTTATTGTCCATCCACGGCGTGTGGTCCCAGTCGATGCCGAACAAGCCGAGCTTGTAGAGGATCATCGACGAGATCCAGGCATTCTGGTTGACGTTGAAGTCGGTGAGATCGGCGGCCACCTGGGCGATCGCCGAGTTGCCGCAGGTCTTGGCCGTGTCAGTACCGGCGCCGGCCGAGACCTGCTCGCCGGCGGACACGTTGCGCGTTTCGAAGGTGTATTTGTCGACGTAGTTCGGGTCGAAATTGTTCCACCACTGCGTGGCGTAGAAGAAATTGGCGTAGAGGCCGATGAGCACCAGAAGGGCAAGGCCGACCACCGCCTTGAGGATCCAGCCGCGCTGCCC
The DNA here is from genome assembly GCF_033977205.1 of Mesorhizobium album. Taxonomy (NCBI): domain Bacteria; kingdom Pseudomonadati; phylum Pseudomonadota; class Alphaproteobacteria; order Hyphomicrobiales; family Phyllobacteriaceae; genus Mesorhizobium; species Mesorhizobium album. Next base: position 2,001 of record NZ_JAVIIW010000063.1, read on the forward strand.
GTACCAGCGGCCCACCCACATGAACGGCCACAGGATGATGCCGATGACGAAGCCGATGCCGCGGCCGATCCATTGGAAAATCCGGGTGAAGAAATTCACGATCGGATCGAGCATGGCTCTCGTCCCCCCTCAGTCAGTCAAGCCGTAAAGGCGCGCGCGCAACGCCGCCTTGTCCTTCAGATATGTGGTTTTCAGAACGTCCACAACATGCGATCGCCAGGCGTCGCTAAAGCCGTCGAAGTCCTTGTAGAAGCCCGGTTTGTTGAAGACATAGCGCGAGACGAAGTCCTGCGGCACGAAATCCGAGATCAGCTGGTTGGTGAGCCAGGCATCGGGATGATCGGGCCTGGCGCGCACGACCAGGAAGCGCTGGCGCGGGGGAACGTCTTCGATCTTGAGATGGCCGAACTGGGCGATCTCGCGTTTGGCGGCGTTGAGGAAAGGGAAATTGCCGTCGCTGGCAATCAGATCGGCATGGCCGTGAATCCAGGTCTGCAGCCAGACCTTGTCGACGTCGGTCAGGTTGCGGTTGGGCTCGGCGTCGCGGATCAGCGCCCGCACCACCATCTCGGCGCGATGCTCGAGATAGCCCGAGGCCTCGATCCACGAGGCGCGCGGCAGGTCGAGGCGGCCGGTGGCGGCGAGGAAGCGGAACACCTTGTCGGCGTCGTTGATCGACAGGTAGCTCACCTGCCATGGCCGTGAGCGGCGGAAGCCCGGTGCTGCCGGGTCGCAGATGACGGTCGTCATGTCAGGATCGACGAAGACGTAGAGCCCGCCGAAATGGCTGGTCCAGTAGGCATTGTGGCGGAAGATCACCTGGTCCGGGACCAGCGCGTTCTCGCGGATGTCGCCGCAGACCTTGGCGAGATCGACCATGCGCTCAAGCATGGCGTTGTCGCGCCAGGCGTCCGGCTCCTGCTTCAGGCGGTCGACCAGCTTGCCGAGCTCGGCCGCCTTGCCCAGCACATCCTCCGCCGACAGCACCTTGAACTCGACCTGGTTGATCGACAGCAGGTCCTCGATGTCGTTGACCTTGGGGACGGAGTCCTCGATCTCGCCGTAGATCACGTCCTTGATGGTCAGCGCATCGATGGCGCGCCGGTTCTTCGACATGAACTCGAACATCAGCTGCGATGTGTTGGAGAAGGCCGTGTGCACAACCGGCAGGTCGATCTGCGAGGGCGTCAGGATGATGAAGCGGCGGTTGACCTCGTTGGGGTCGAGATAGTCGTAATCGCCGCACTCTTCGGCCACCTCGGGCGAGAAGCCGGTGCGGTCGATCTGGAAACTCTTCAGCCTGGTGGGCTCGAGCCCGAAGGCGGCAAGCGCCTTGTTGTAGCGCTGGATGAGATGCGGCTCGTCGACAGGGAGCAATCGGCCGTAGATCAGCTCGTTGTCGCGTAAGAGATCGGGCTTTTTGGCGAGAGTCATTGTTCCTTCTCCCCGTTCACGAGGAGAAGGTGCCCGAAGGGCGGATCAGGGGCGCGGACTCCCCTTCTCCCCTTGTGGGAGAAGGTGGATCGGCGCGAAGCGCCGAGACGGATGAGGGGTGTTGGTCGGAGCGCCGCCGGTGCCAAGCTGGAGCACCCCTCATCCGTCGCCTTCGGCGCCTCCTTCTCCCACTGTGGGAGAAGGAGGCGTTGGCGCACCTCACGCATTCCACAGCCCCTTCTTCTTCATCTCCTCCATCTCACGCACCGCGCGCTCGCGCAGGCGCGCGTCGCGCAGCAGCTTCTCCACCGCGGCGTCGTCCGACTTGTCGGAGTAGCGGAATTCGGAATCGGCGTAGCGGTTGATCTCCTGCATGACCATATTCATCGAGAACGGCCCGCGCAGCTCCTCGATCATCGCCTTCTTGTCGTCGTAGCTTTTGTGCATGAAGGCTTCCGGCTTTTCGAACCAGTCGTCCGGCAGCTCGATATCCATGGCGCGCATCTTGATGGCGTCGGTGACGTTCTTGATGGCGCGGCCGGTGAAGCGCGGCTCGGCGTCCTTGATCATGTGCAGGTAGGTGCCGATATCGGCCAGGGTCTTGGGTGCACCGTTCTCCTTCATGTAGCGCTCATAGATTTTCATCAGCCCGTCTTCCTGCGGCTTCTCGTGCTCCTCGTAGGCCTCAGTCACGGCGCGCTGGATCTCCTGCGCCGCATAGAGCTTGTGGTCGCCCAGCGGAATCTTGTGGTTCTTGCCGGCAAGCAGCACGAAGATGTCGATGTAGTCGTCGCGGGTCTGCGGGCCGTCGACCAGCCAGCGGGCGCCGGCGCGCTGGCGCAGCGCATCGTCGACATTTTCCGGATAGTTGGAAAACATGCCGAAGGAGCAGTTGCCGCGCACCACGGTGGTAGCGCCGGCAAAGGCGTCCATCAAAACGCCGGTGATCTCCTGCTGGCCGGCGGACGCGCGGTCGTCGGAGCGGCGCGCGGCCACCTGATCGATGTCGTCGATGGTGCCGAAGCCGATGACGCGCGGATTGAGCACGTTGTTGATGAACTGGCGGCAGTTCTGGCCGGACTTGCCCTGGTAGGACGAGATCTGGTCGACGCCGAAATTCTCGTAGACGAAGGGGTAACCGGCGACCTGGCAGTAGCCGTTGACGAGACCGGCGATCATCTGGATCAGCGTCGTCTTGCCGGTGCCCGGCGCGCCGTCGCCGATGAAAGTGAAAAGGAAGCCGCCGAGCTCGACGAAGGGATTCAGCTCGCGCTCGAAATCATAGGCCATCAGCATCTTGGCCAGTCTGACCGACTGAAATTTGGCGATGTGGTTGCCGACGACCTCTTCCGGCTTCTTGAAGGTCATCACCAGCGGCTTGGCGCGCTTGCCGGGCGCAACGTCGAAACCGTCCAGGGTGAAGTCGTCGACATCGATGCGGATATGGGCGTTCTCGAACGGGCCGATGCCATCGAAGCGCCCCTTGCGCGCCAACAGCCCGTCGATGGCGACGCGGGCGAAGGCGCGCGAGCGCGTCATCAGGTCGGCGTCATCCTTAGAGCCGGCAATCGTCTTGTCGAGCCCGGCCACGATCGACTTCACTGCATCCTGCGGCGTGTCGAACAGGAAGTCGGGTTCGGGAATGTCATTCGGCGCCTCGCCGTCGCTGTCGATCAGCTGGAAGAGGTAGGAGGCGAAGCTGAAGGCCGAAACATAGGCCGAGGCCGAGAGCAATTTCTTGAAGGTCGCGGCATCGTCGCCCTCGAGCGGCGCGCGGGCATTTCTCGCCTGCAGGCTTTCGAGGTCGGACCCCTCGGCAAAGACATCCGATATGGCCAGCGCGATCGCCAACCCGCGCCTTGCGCGGTAGAGAAGCGCGTGCTGCGGGATGGTCATCAACTGGTCGTCCGGATGGACGGCAGCGACCGTCTTCGTGAGCTCGACCTCGCGCGTGCGGCGCACCGAGCCGACCGAGACGGTCGAGACGAAACGGCGGTTGGTGCCGGCGAGCGCGGTGGTGGATTCGCGCGATGGATCCTCCAGCACGACGATGCGGGTGATGAAGCTCTGCGCGGTGGCCCGGTGTTTCTCGATTGCCGCTTCCGGGATCGTAGTCAGGCCGGTGTCCATGAAGGATGCTCCGCGGTTTGACGATCAGACATCGCTGATGACCTGTCCGTTGGACAGGATGTGGACCTTGTAACCGGAAAAGATCTTCTGCGTTTCGCCGGCGGCGTAGAGCGCCTGGTAGGCCTCGTGCGGGATCAGCGCGTGGTACTCGTAGCTCGACACACCCTGGCGCGCGGCTTCGAGATCGTCGGTGTCGATGAAGAATTCCTGCGTCGTCTTCTCGCTGGAGAACAGGCCCTTACGGCCGGGCTTCTCGCCCTTGGAATAGACCTCCTGGATGGTCCAGGTGAGCAGCCAGGCATTCTCCGGCTTGCGCACCTTGGTCAGCACCTCGGTCACGGTCGAATTGTTCTCGGTGATGCCAGCCGAATAGAAGGGGCCGAGGACCACCCGCCGAAGCTGCTTCGGATGCAGCGGCTCGAAATCCTTGTCGAGATTGACCGCAATCGTCGCCGGCGACAACGTATAGGCCGAATTCCTCTCGGTGAAATCGTCGAAGCGGTGGGCAAGCTCGGGATTGAGCAGGCCGTCCACCGGAAGGGGAATGTCGACCCGCTCGTTGAGCTTGCCGTTGCTGTCGACCAATTGGCGCACCATGCTCTCGGAAGAGTCCTCCACCGTCACCATATAGACCAGCGGCAAGTTGGCGCTGCCGTCGAACGAGGCCCAGTGGACGAGATAGTAGGGCAGCAAGGTCTTCGGGTTGACCGAGACGTTCGCCGTCTGCGCCAGGATGAAGGGGCCGAAGGTCGCCTCGCTCTTCACGTCCTCCAGGTAGAGCCGCTCGGCCATCGATTTCTGCAACGCTTCGGGGAATTCCTTGTGGCGCAGGATGAAGTCGGCCATCTCCTCGCGCAGCTCGCCGGCCTGCGGAATGTTGGCCAAGCGGCTGTCCGCCTGGCGGCGGTCGTTCTCCAACTCGAGCACGTTCTGGAAGACGGGATAGCCGCTGTCGGCGCGCGAAATGCGGAACGTGTCCATGAAGCCCAGCCGGTTGCGCCAGCAGGCAAAGGACTTGTCCAGCCGGGCGATGTATTCGGCAATGATCCTGGCGACGATGCCGTGCCGGTAGAGTGGCGAGCGGTCGTCGCGCATGAACACTTCCAGCCCGCTCAGCGCCGCCGTGATGGCGGAGAAATAACGCGCCGCCGCTTCATTTTCGGGGGTCATGGCACTGCCCTGGAGAAGAATGCCGTCACGCCGCCTACTGCTGCACGTAATTGGCGGCGTTGTGCTTCTTCATTACCTCGTCGAAGCGGCGGGCGAAGGCGTCGTCGGCGAGCTTCTTGCGGCGCTGGATGTCGGCGCTCGCCACCATGTTCTTCTCGTGCATTTCCAGCAAATCGCCGATGTGCTTCTGCGAGGCGGCGCCGATGCCGGCCATCGTCTCTTCCGCCGTGTTGTCGACCTGGCTGCCCAGCGTGTTGATCTTGTGGGCGACATCCTGCTGGGCGGCCGTCTTCAGCGAGTCTTCCAGCGCCTTGTAGAGGACGATGCGCTGCTCGGTGTCGAAGGTCAATTTGTTGATCAGCGTCGACTGCGCGGCAATCTGATTGTTGAGTGAATCGACAAAGGTCTGGAACATCGAGGTGTAGCGCTCCAGCGTCTGGCTTTCGGCGAGCAGTTCCTGCTCCTTGGCCTGCTTCTCGTTGTATTCGGTCGCCATCTTCGAGCGCTCGCCTTCGAGCTGGGTACGGTCCTTCTGGGTCGTGGAGGCGGCGATCCTGTTCTCGATGTCGAGCAGCATCGGGTTGAGCTCCTCGATGCGCTTCTGCACCGCTTCGAGGTTGGTCATGGTCACCTTGCGGCGCTCGATAACCTGCGAAAGGCTGGTCTCGGAGGTCTTGTAGCGCTGGTCGAGGATCTGCTTCTGCGCCTTCAGGATGCCGACGATGGTGTCGGATTTCGCCAGCAGCTCCTGCAGGTTGCCGGCAAGCGACATGTTGCGCACACGGTCGGTGCGCATGCGCTGCTTGCGCTGCGCCGAGAACACACCGACGAAGTTCTCCCAGCCGGTGTAGTTCTTCATGCTCTCGAATTCAGCGCCGAAGACATTGGTGGCGTCCTCAAGCCCGATGATCAGGTCGGCGATATTGCCTTCCATGACCTTCTGCTGCTTCAGCACGTCTTCTATCCGGGCATTCTCGATGTCGAAATTGGCGTCGCCGATCTTCTTGTCGGCCTGGGCGAGCGTGTCGAGAACGGTACCGGACTGCTCGATCTTGGTGCGCATGTCCTGCACGACCTGCTTGGTCTTGGCAATTTCGGCATCGAAATTCTGCAATGTCGCCATAGGGGCCTCCCGCATCGGCATCCGGTTTCGTCGCACGTGGCGGCGAATATATGTGGCGCCTCAGGCGATTGAAAGAAGGAAGACAAGGAGAGGCGCCAAAACAAAAGAACTGGTCAGGTCCTTGAAAGACAAGGCAAGCATGCTCATGGCGCGAGTAATGCGCCTCGCCTTCAAGCCGCTTTAGCTCAAACGCCTTAAGCTCTTGTTTTTGCGAACAAGCTGCGTCGCCAGGAAGTGTCGCAAATCTCTTGTGCCGGATCGCGGCCAATCAGCCGATCGTCAGCCGGCCGATGGCAGCCGGTTACCCGATCGTCGGCTATACGTTTTCAGTTGCGGGCAAAACCGATGAAGTCGTCGGGCGCGGCCCTGCCCATTTCCTCTTCCCAGTGCCGGCGGCAGAGCGAGACATAGACATCCTTGCCGATTGCCACCTGATCGCCCTGTTTCGCTACCTTGCCATCGGGGCCGAGGCGCACGACCATCGTGGCCTTGCGGCCGCAGCGGCAGATGGTGCGCACCTCGCGCAGGTCGTCGGCGATGGCAAGCAGCGCGCGCGAGCTGGAGAAAAGCTTGCCTTGGAAGTCGGTGCGCAGTCCGTAGCACATGACCGGGATGTTCAGCCGGTCGGCGATGCGAGCTAGCTGCCAGACCTGCTCCTCCTCGAGGAACTGCGCCTCGTCGACGAAGATGCAATGCACGGTGGTGTGCTCGTGATGCTCGGCAACCCGGCCATAGAGATCGTCGCCGTCGCGGAACATCTCGGCCTCGGCCTCCAGCCCGATGCGCGACGAGATCAATCCCTTGTCGCCCTTGCGATAATGGCCGGCGACGAACAGCATCGTCGTCATGCCGCGTTCGCGATAATTGTAGGACGCCTGCAAAAGCATGGTCGTCTTGCCGGCATTCATGGTCGCGTAGTTGAAGTAGAGCTTGGCCATGGCGCCTTTTATGCTGACTTGCCGCCACGCGGGGAGGGGCCGCGGGCTCCATCCACCAAAAACTCCGTCCTGCCGGAAAGCGCCGCATGTCGCTGAATGGCCAGCGCGCGCCGTTCATCGGGATGTGGCGCCGCTTGAAACCACATCAAAATGGTGTTTGGCTGACGAAACAAGGCGGGCGCAAGAACCGTGGCTTCGCGCGCCCCAGAAATTGCAATGGGAGAAAAGTTAATGTCGCATATGAAATCCTTCGTCGCTGGCCTCGGCTTGGCGGCGCTTCTAACCACGACCGCGGCTTATGCCGGCGATCCGGCGAGCTGCAAGGCGGTGCGTCTCTCCGACGTCGGCTGGACCGATATCCAGGCGACCACGGGGCTGGCCTCGGTGCTGCTCACCGCGCTCGGCTACGAGCCGCAGACGATCCAGCTTTCGGTGCCGGTGACCTATGCGTCGCTGAAGAACAAGGACCTTGATGTCTTCCTCGGCAACTGGATGCCGTCGATGACCAACGACATCAAGGACTACAAGGCCGAGGGCTCCGTCGAGACGGTCGGCACCAACCTGACCGGCGCCGGCTACGGCATTGTCGTGCCGAACTATGTCGCGGATGCCGGCGTCAAGACGCTGACCGATCTCGGCAAGTTCAAGGACAAGTTCAACGGCAAGATCTACGGCATCGAGGCGGGCAATGACGGCAACCGCATCATCCTCGACATGATCAAGAACCCGAAGGACAACCTGCAGGGCTTTGAGCTCGTCGAGTCTTCGGAAGCCGGCATGCTGACGCAGGCCGAGCAGTCGATGAAGAACAACGAGTGGATCGCCTTCCTCGGCTGGACGCCGCATCCGGTGATGGGCGCCATGAAGATCACCTATCTCGAAGGCATGGGCGACAGCGGCTTCGGCGCCGCCACCGTCTACACCAACACGCGCAAGGGCTACACGACCGAGTGCCCGAATGCCGGCAAGTTCATCTCCAACCTGAAGTTCAATCTCGACATGGAAGGCGAGATGATGGACGCGATCCTCAAGGGCGGCGATCCGCAGACGGTCGCCACCGACTGGCTGAAAAAGCATCCGGACGCGGTAGCACCGTGGATTGCCGGCGTGACCACCTTCGACGGCGGCGACGCGGCGGCGGCTGTGAAGACGGCGCTCGGGGGCTGAGCTGGCTTTGAGTCCGGCATGAATTCCGGAAGAGGGCAGCCACTGGAAAAGGCTGCCCTTTTTCATATGCTTCAGAAGATGACCGTCCACCAATGGCGGCGAAGACCAAAGAGGGGACAATGGATCCGATCTCGAAATTCCTGGTCAGCTACAAGATCCCCATCGGCTTGTGGGGCAAAGCCTTCTTCACTTTCCTCACCGACAATTTCGACACGGTTTTCAGGGCCTTCTCGAACGGCCTTAACTTCATCCTCGACGGGTCGGTGGACCTGCTGCTGATGGTGCCGCCGGTGCTGCTCGCCCTGGTGGTCGCCGTCATCGCCTGGTTTCTGCAGCGCTCTCGCCCGCTCGCCGTCGGCGTCTTCATCGGCCTCATCTTCATCATCAACCAGAACCTCTGGAAACAGACGGTGCAGACGCTGGTGCTGGTGGTCGCGGCCGCCGCCATGGCCATGGCGATCGGCGTGCCGCTTGGCATCTGGGCGGCGCACAAGCCGAAGGTCTACCGCGTCATGCTGCCGGTGCTCGACCTGATGCAGACGCTGCCGACCTTCGTCTATCTGATCCCGGTGCTGACGCTGTTCGGGCTCGGCAACGCGCCCGGCCTCATCGTCACCATCATCTTCGTCATCCCGACCCCGGTTCGTCTCACGCATCTCGGCGTCACCTCAGTGCCGAAATCGATCGTCGAGGCAGGTGAGGCGTTCGGCGCCACCAGAAGACAACTCCTCTGGAAGGTCGAGTTACCTTCAGCCTTGCCCACCATTATGGCGGGGCTGACGCAGTCGATCATGCTGTCGCTGTCGATGGTGGTGTTCGCGGCCCTGATCGGCGCCGGCGGCCTCGGCACTGAAATCAACCGCGCGCTCGGCTCACGCCGGATCGACCTCGGGCTAGAGGCCGGCCTCGGCATCGTCGTGCTGGCCATCGTGCTCGACCGGATGACGCGTATCGGCGTTGGAGGCAAACAATGACCGTCGCCGTCGATTTCAAGAATGTCGACATCGTCTTCGGCCCCGATCAGGCGGAGTCGCTGGCGCTGATCGACCAGGGCGCCACCCGTGCCGAGATCCTCGAAAAGACCGGCAATGTGCTGGGCTGCGCCGGCGCCAACCTCACCGTGCATGAAGGCGAGATCTCGGTGCTGATGGGCTTGTCGGGCTCCGGCAAGTCGACGCTGCTCAGGGCTGTCAACCGGCTCAACGTCGTGTCGCGCGGCCAGGTGCTGGTCAAGGACGGCGACCGCACCGTCGATGTCGTGACCTGCGATGAGGCGACCTTGCGGCGGCTGCGGCAGAAACAGGTGGCCATGGTGTTCCAGCAATTCGGCCTGCTGCCCTGGCGCACGGTGGAGGAAAATGTCGGCTTCGGCCTCGAGCTTGCCGGCGTGCCGGACGCCGAGCGCAAGGCGCGGGTGCAAAAGCAGCTCCAGCTCGTCCATCTCGACCAATGGTCGAAGAAATACGCGCATGAGCTTTCGGGCGGCATGCAGCAGCGCGTCGGTCTCGCCCGGGCGTTCGCCACCGAGGCGCCGATCCTTTTGATGGACGAGCCGTTCTCGGCGCTCGACCCGCTGATCCGCACCAAGCTGCAGGATGAACTCCTGCAGCTCCAGGCGGAGCTGAAGAAGACCATCATCTTCGTCAGCCACGACCTCGAGGAGGCGCTGAAGATCGGCACCCATATCACCATCATGGAAGGCGGGCACATCGTGCAGACCGGTGCGCCGGAGGACATCGTGCTTCGCCCCGCCAACGACTATGTCCGCGACTTCATCGCCAATGTGAATCCGCTTTCGGTGCTGACGGCCTGGAACGTGATGCGCGACCGCCGTGATCTCGAACAGGGCGAGGATGGCTGGGTGTGGCTCGACCGGCGCAAGACGACGCGCTTCAAGATCGACGAGCATGGCCTGGTCGTGGCGGCCGAACGCCACGGCAAGCCCGCGGTGTGGGTATCCTGCGCCGATGTCGAGCGCCAGCCGGAAGAGGGGGCGCAGGTGTTCTGGGCCAATCCCGGCACGTCGCTGAAGACGGTGATGCTGGCCATGCACCGCTCGCAGACCGCCCCGGTGGCGCTGTTCGACGAAGGCTCGCGCTTCGTCGGCGCGATCGGCATCCGCGACGTGCTGAGCGCGGTGCTGAGGCGATAAGGCACCCGCGAAGCTCGTGTCTTTGGGCAAGGCACATGAAGCGGATCTGGGCCTGGATTTCTGAGCCGCGCGCCGCGCAAATTGCGCTCGGCCTGCTGCTTGTGATCGCGATCCGGTCGATCCTGGAATTTTTCAGGATCGGGGGCGCGACCGGCGTCGAACTGACCGGCCACCAGGTCTTTTACATCGAAGGGGCGCTTGCGGCCGTTGTCTTCGGACTGGCCGTTCTTGTCCTGCACGCAATCGGGCGACATCGTTGGGCGACATTGGCCACCGCGGGGGCAATCATTGTCCTGCTGGCATGGAAAATTGCCGTCATCGGCTGGCGATAGGCGCTTGGTGGAAAAGCACCAAAATCCTATACTGGCGTGGCATCCATGTGGGTCGTTGTGCCCGCGATGGCGGCACAAGCAGGGAGGGCGCGTCGCAGAATGATCTTCCGTCAGCTCTTCGATTCCGTTTCGGGCACCTATTCCTATCTGCTCGCCAGCCGGCGCGGCGGCGAGGCGCTGATCATCGATCCGGTGCTGGAAAAGGTCGACCGCTACCTGCAACTGGTGAACGAGCTCGACCTCAGGCTGGTCAAGGCGGTGGACACGCATCTCCATGCCGACCACATCACCGGCCTCGGCGCGCTGCGTGACAAGACGCAGTGCGTGACCGTGATGGGCGAGCAGACCAAGGCCGACGTCGTGTCGATGCGGCTTGCCGACGGCGATAAGCTGGCCATCGAGGGGCTGGCGCTCGACGTGATCTACACGCCCGGCCATACAGACGATTCCTACAGCTTCGTCCTGCCGGATCGGGTCTTCACTGGCGACACGCTGCTCATCCGCGGCACCGGCCGCACCGACTTCCAGAACGGCGACCCGCGCCAGCAATATGAATCGATCTTTGGCCGCCTGCTCAAGCTTCCCGACGAGATGCTGATCTTCCCGGCGCACGACTACAAGGGCGAGACCGTGTCGACGATCGGCGAGGAAAAGGCCTTCAACCCGCGCCTGCAGGTGAAGTCGGTCGACGAGTATGTCGAGATCATGAACAATCTGAAGCTGTCCAATCCGAAGATGATGGATGTGGCGGTGCCCGCCAACATGCGGGTCGGACTGCATCAGGACGACATCGCCAGCCGCGGCTGGTCGGTGACCGCCGAAGAGGCGCTGGCGCTGGTCGGACGGCCCGACGTGGCGCTGATCGACCTGCGGGAGCAGTCGGAGCGGGAACGCCACGGCGTCATCCCGGGCGCGATCCATCTGCCCTATGCGCGGCTGCAGGAAAACATCGTCCCCGGCGGCATGCTGCACGAGCTGGCGAAATCGACCAGCAGGCAGATCCTGTTCTACTGTGCTTTCGGCGAGCGTTCTGCGATGGCCGTGCAGGCGGCGCGCGACCTCGGGATTTCGAGTGCCCGCCACATCCAGGGCGGCATCGATGCGTGGCGGAAGGCGAGCGGTCCGCTGATGCATTAAGGCGTGTCGTGATCTTTCGCGCCCCCTTCTGTCCTGCCGGCCTTGCGAAGTTTCTGCACCGCCGCAACGATCCTCGGGCTCAATTCAATCCGATGAGCTTTGCGCCGTTGCGGAACAGAGCCTCCGCGTCCCGATCGAAGTGGAAGGTGGCGATGAAGTCGTCGGCGCGGTAATCCGGCAGTGTCCTGCGGATCGCGGCGGCGTAATTGCGCGCCTCGTCCTGGCGGCCGGCCAGCGCCAGGCAATGCGCGGCAATCGCCAGGATGATGACATGGGCGTTGGGCCTGGCCGCCGCCTTGAGCGCCCAATCGGCAGCTTCGTCGAATTCCCGCAGCCGCGCATGCGCCATGGCGCGCGCGCCCAACATGCCGAACAGCAGGGGATCGAAGGGGCTGAGATGGCGTGAGTGGTCGGACGAGCCGATCGCCGAGCGCGGGTCGCCCGACTGCGAGTGGACGAAGGACAGCGAATAATGGCCGAGCGCGAAGTTCGGGCTGAGGTCGACGGCCTTTGCCAGCTCGAGCAGTGAGCCGTCCTGGTCGCCGCGCAGCCACAATGCGCGGCCCATCGCCCAGTGTGCCGCCGGATTGCGGTCATCGACGAGAAGGCTATGGCCGGCGCTTTCGAAGGCAAGCGCCGTCTCGCGCTCTCGGTCGCCCCAGCGCTGGAAGGCGCTCTGCCAATGGGTGAAGGACAGGCCGGCATAGGCACGGGCGAAGGTCGGGTCGAGCTGCAGGGCCTCGTTGAAGAAATGCTGCGCCAGCTCGTTTTCCTGTCGGGTGAAGCGGTACATGTGCCAGAGGCCGCGATGATAGGCTTCCCAGGCGTTGAGTGAATTGGGCGCCTTCAGCAGCGCGCGGTTGCGCTCGACCGTCGCGATCTCGGCCGCGATCGAGGAGACGATGCTGTCGCCAATATCGTCGAGGACGATGAAGACGTCATCGGGTTTGTGCTCAAAGGTCTCGGCCCAGACGATCCTGGCCGTGCGCACCTCGACGAGCTCGACTGAGACCATGACCCTGCCTGGCAGATTGCGCACCGAGCCAGTCGCCACATAGTCGACATTCAGCCTGCGTCCGGCGTCTTCGGGCGCGATGTTCCTTTCGGCGAGAGCAAAGACCGAGCCGCGGGCGATGACGAAGAAATCGCGGAGCTTGGCGAGGCGTGTGATGATGTCGTGGGTGAGGCCGTCGGCCAGTCCGCCGCGAAAGCCGGCCTCGCCGGAAGCTTCGGCAAAAGGCATGACCGCCAGCGAAGCCCGGCCCGCCATTGCCGCGTCGGGTTCCACCTGGGCGATCGGTGCCTGGGTCGCCGCGAACAGCGCGGACCGGGCGCATGGCGTCGCGCCGGAATGGCGGGCTCTTATCTCCTGCCACGCGTCGCGCAAGGGAGCGAAATCCAGTTCCTCGGAGTGAAAGAGCTGCGCCGCGGTGGCAAGATGCTCTTCGGCTGCGCCGATCTGTCCGCGCCGCGCAAGGTTTTCCAGCAGCGCCACATGCGCGCGGCCGTCGAAGGGCGCGAGCTCCAGCCATTTGTCGATATAGGCGGCCGCCTCGTCGGCTTCCGTCGGGAGGAGGCCGATGATGTGCTCCAGAACGGCGACATGGCATGCGGCGAAACGGCGGCGCTGCGCGGTCTGCCAGCTGGAAAAATGCGGACTGCGGTCGAGCTCGAGACCGTCAAGGAAATCGCCGGCGAAAAGCTGCAACAGCGTCCGCAGCCGCCCAACGCCCAGCGTGTCGATGCCTTCCGCCACCGCCGCGGCTGCCTCCAGAGCATCGATGCGCATATCCGCAGAGCGAAGCGCCACCGTGTCGCCTTCGGTCTCGACCCGGCGCAGGTCCGGTTCGTCGAGCGCGGCGCGAAGCTTGCTCAGACACCAGCGAAGCTCACCGCGCGGATCGTTGGGGACGTCCCAGAGCAGCTCGCAGAGCCGGCTACGGCTGACGGGGTGTGGCGCGAGCGCAAGGTAGGCAAGCAGTGCGCGCAGCTTGCGCGAGGAAGGCAACTTAACGGGTTCGCCGTCACGGGAAATCGTCACTTGCCCAAGCAGCCGCACGGACAGGCCGGCGGCGGTGTCGTTCAGGTTCGATCGGGTGGATTCCACGTATGTTTCCACGCTCTCTCCAACGCTGACCAGCTGGTCCATGTTCTATCACCAAAGACGACAGGAAGCATCTGGCAGCCCATTCCGTGCCGGAATGCCGCCGTTGCCGCATTTGCGGCAGGTGAAGCAACCTAGCGCGGCAAGGTGTCGAAACCGCGCCGCCGAAGCCGCCGGTCTGTAACCGGCGCGTGAGGCATCGAGGAGAAAACCAATGTTGCAGCAGATGAAAATCAGGACCACCGCCGGCCGCGGCCGGCTGTTCGACAGCATCCTGGAGACGGTCGGCGACACGCCGGTCATCCGCGTCAACAATCTCAGCCCGGCGCATGCGACGATCTATGTCAAGGCCGAGTTCTTCAATCCGGCGGGTTCGGTGAAGGACCGGCTGGCGCTCAACATCATCGAGGAAGGCGAGCGCAGCGGCACGCTGAAGCCCGGCCAGACCGTGATCGAGGCGACCAGCGGCAACACCGGCATCGGGCTGGCCATGGTCTGCGCGCAGAAGGGCTATCCGCTGGTGGTGACGATGGCCGACAGCTTCTCCATCGAACGGCGCAAGCTGATGCGCATGCTGGGTGCTAAGGTGGTGCTGACGCCGCGCGCCCAGAAGGGCTTCGGCATGTACAGGAAGGCGGTGGAACTCGCTGAGGCCAATGGCTGGTTCCTGGCCCGCCAGTTCGAGACCGAAGCCAATGCCGCCATCCACGAGGCGACCACGGCGCGCGAGATCATCAACGATTTCGCGGGTTCGAGGCTCGATGTGCTGGTCACCGGCTATGGCACCGGCGGCACCGTCGCCGGCGTCGGCCGGGTGCTGCGCCGTGAGCGGCCGGACGTGCGGATCGTGCTTGCGGAACCGGCCAATGCGCAGCTTATCGGCAGCGGCAAGGCGCAGGAGCGCGGCGCAGACGGCGCGCCGGCTGCCAGCCATCCAGCCTTCGAGCCGCATCCGATCCAGGGCTGGACGCCGGACTTCATCCCCAAGGTACTGCAGGAGGCGATCGACAAGCGCTACTATGACGACGTGGTGCCGATCCCCGGTCCGGAAGGCATCAAATGGGCGAAGGCCCTGGCGCAGCAAGAGGGCATCTTCACCGGCATTTCCGGCGGTGCAACCTTCGCCGTGGCGCGTCAGATCGCAGGGACCGCTCCGGCCGGTTCGGTAATCCTGTGCATGCTGCCCGACACCGGCGAGCGCTACATGTCGACGCCGCTCTTCGGCGGCATCGAGGCTGAGATGGACGCCGAGGAGATGGCGCTGTCGCGCTCGACGCCGAGCTGCCAGTTCGACGCATAAAGACAGCCGCGGCGCCGTCCGTTTTCGGGTGGCGGCGCCGCGGTGATTGGCTGCACATTGGACGATCCGGGAATGGTCGCTTGCTCTGCGGAGAAATCGCATGGATAGCTTGCGGGAACTCATGGCCACCGAGGAAACGCTCGATCCGCCGGACTGGGTCGATGTACAGGCCCTTTCGCACCGGATCATCGACGACGCGATCGGCTATCTCAAGGATGTCCGGGAGCGTCCGGTGTGGCGCGAGATGCCGGCCGAGGTGCGCGCGTTCTTTTCGGCGCCGCTGCCGCGCGAGCCGGCGCCGATCGCCGACGTGTATGGCGACGTTGCCCGCAACGTGATGGCCTATCCGATGGGCAACATCCATCCGCGCTTCTGGTCCTGGTATATGGGCTCAAGCAATTTCACCGGCGCGCTCGGCGATTTCCTCGCCGCGATCCAGGGCTCGAATCTCGGCGGCGGCAACCATGCCGCCGGGCTGATGGATAGCCAGGTGGTCGACTGGTGCAAGGAGATGGTCGGATTCCCGGCCTCGGCTAGCGGCACGCTGGTGAGCGGCGGCTCGATGGCCAACATCATCGGACTGACCGTGGCGCGCAATGCCAAGGCGGGCGTCGATGTCCGCGAAAGAGGCGTCGGCGCCATCCCAAAGCCGTTGCGCTTCTATGCTTCGGACCAGGTCCACTCCTGCCACCGCAAGGCGATGGAAGCGCTCGGCCTCGGTAACCGGGCGGTGCGGCGCATTGCGACCGATGCGGGTTTGCGCATAGATGCCGATGCGCTCAAGGCGGCCATCGCGGAGGATCACGCGGCAGGCTTCAAGCCGGCCTGCGTGATCGGCACCGCCGGCACCGTCAACACCGGCGCGATCGATGACCTCCAGGCGCTGGCCGCGCTGGCGGCAGAGGAAGACCTCTGGTTCCATGTCGACGGCTGCATCGGCGCGTTGATCGCCATCGCGCCTGAAAACAGATCGCTTGTCGCCGGCATCGAGCAGGCCCACTCGATCGCGCTCGACCCGCACAAATGGCTGCACGCGCCGTTCGAGGCGGGCTGCGCCCTGGTGCGGGATGCGTCCGCCCACCGCAGCGCCTTCGCCGTCACCCCGGAATATCTGGAATCGACGCCGCGTGGCCTCGCCTCCGGGCAATGGCTGCACGATTACGGCCTGCAGACCTCGCGCGGTTTTCGCGCGCTGAAAATCTGGATGGCACTGAAGGAACATGGCATCGAAAAATTCGGCCGGCTCATCGACCAGAACATCGCCCAGGCCCGTCATCTGACCGGCCTGATCGAGGCCGAGCCGACGCTGGAGCTGATGGCGCCGACCACCATCAACATCGTCTGCTTCCGACATCGCCTGGAGGGCGCATCTGAGGACCGGCTCAAGGCCTTCAACACCGAAATCATGCTCAGGCTGCAGGAACAAGGCATCGCCGCCTTGTCGGACACCACCGTGCATGGCCGGCATTGCCTTAGAGTCGCGATCACCAATCATCGCACGCGACGCGACGATCTCGACCTCCTGGTGCGCCAGGCGCTTCGCATCGGAAAAGAAATCGAGGCCGCGGCGCCACCGGGTTGAAGAGAGCGGCCAAAACGTGTCCTATTCTGGCAGGCCGGCCAGCCGCAGCGCCTCGAAATATTTGGCGAAATAGGCCGGCCTGATATGCCCCGCCACGTGTGTGAGGTTGGCAAGCGTCAGTTCGGGGTCGAGCGCCAGCGAGCGCGCGATATGCTTGCTCGCGGCATCCAGCCTGCCGGCCATGGCATTGCTGGCGGCCGCCACGCGCAGGCCGGTGAGATAATATGGCTGCGTGCGCGATGCCGCCTCTGCGAGTGGCCACGCGACGTCGTAGCGGCCGGCCACGAAATGGGCGAAGGCGGTGCAGGTCTGCATGAAGAAGGTCAGCGGATCGAGCGGGCTCAGCCGTCTTGCCCGCGACAGGTGCTCGATAGCGATGTCAGGATCGTCGTAGCAGGCCTTGAGATAGCCGCTGGCGCTCCAGGCGGTAGCACAGTTCGGGTTCAGCACGAGCGCGCGGTCGGCCAGTGCCGAGGCGGCCTCGTAGTCGCCGGTGACATAGCCCAGCGCCAGGCCGCTGAAGGCCAGCGCTACCGCGTCGTCCTGGCCGGAGATCGCGACGTTGCCGACCAACCGGGAAACCTCGGCGGTCTCCTTCTGCCGATCAGTCATCCAGCGATTCGCCATCCGCCAGAAATAGCACCAGGCGGCAGCGCCCTCCGCTGCGGCAAAATCGGGGTCGAGCTCGATGGCCTTGTAAAATTGCGGCAGCGCTTCCTCCAGCCCCTCCCTCGTCCAGCGGTAAAGGCTCGCCATGCCGCGCAGATAGTGGTCGTAGGCGTCGAGGCTTTCGGTGGGCTTGCGCTTGGCGCGCGCCATCTCGGCCTGCTCGAGCCTCGGCGAAATCGCGCCGACAACGCTGGAGGCGACGAGGTCTTGCAGTTCAAACACCTCCGAGACGTCGCCTTCGAACCGGTCGGCCCACAGAGTCACCCCGGCCGCCGCCTCGACGAGCTGCCCTGCCACGCGCAGCCGGCTTCCGGCCCTGCGGACGCTACCCTCCAGCACGTAGCGTACCCCGAGTTCGCGTGCCACGCGCGTGACCTCGACCGCCTGGCCCTTGTAAGCGAAGGCGGAATTCCGCGCGATCACGAACAGCCAGTTCACATGCGACAGCGCCGTCGTGATCTCCTCGACTACGCCGTCGGTGAAATATTCCTGCTCGGCATCGTCGCTCATGTTCTGGAACGGCAGGACAGCGATCGATGGCTTTTCCGGCACCGAGACGGCCGGACGCGGCGGCTCCGCCTTCACTTCCAGGCCGGACGGTTCGACCTCGGGCGGTCTGCCTTTGGCTGTCGGTTCCGCTTCGATGCGTTCGACCAGCGCCCGCGTCGCTTCCTCGGGCTCGACGCCGAGCTCGCGCTTCAGCGCTTCCTTGCAGGCCAGGAACTGACGGAAGGCATCGTTGGTCTTGCCGCGGCGGCGGAAGATGCGGATCAGTGCACGGTGGGCCTGCTCGGCGCATGGGTCGAGCGTCACCAGCCGTTCGGCCAGTGTTTCGCAGGCCTGCTCCACGCGCGAATCCAGCTTCGGCAAGAGGCTCAGCCGCTCGGCTAGATCCAGCGCCTTACGGGCGTAGTTCGCCCGAAGCGGCGCAAGCCAGTCTTCGATCTCGCCGGGGGATGACAGCCCATCGAGCAGGTCGCCCCGGTATAGGTCGGCCGCTGTCGCGAGGCTCGTGCCGTCATCGGCCGCAATCTTCCGGTCGAAAATCCAGATGTCGGCCTCGTCGGCATTCGTCGCCAGCCAGATGGTGTCGGCATTGCCTTCAATGCGAATTGCCTCATCGCCGGTAGACGGAAACAGCCGCCTGATGTCGACCAGGGCCTGGCGCAAGCTGTTTCGCGCCTGCTGCTCGCCGCTGCCGGCCCACAGCATCGCCGCGGCCCTGTCGCGGCGAAGGCCCTTCGGGCCGGCCAGAACCAGCGCGGCAAAGAGCAGCGACGTCTTGCGCGTCGCGAAGTGCAGAGGTTTCCCGCCTGCGGAGACAACCTCGGTGCCGCCAAGCAATCGGATGTGCACCCTGGCCCCCGTGAAAAAAGCCTTGGATAGAATATCACGTCCCGCCGCCGACTTAACGGCGATTTAGCGCGGTTTTTCGTGCGGCTTCACACCCGGATGAACATTGGCAAAGCGCGCCGGTGGGACATTGCCCTCGTGAGTTCGAACGAGGGAGAATGACAATGACCTACATCAGCCTCAGGACCTTCCAGCCAACCTCCCGCTTCGCCGGCACGCTCGCCACCCATATCGTGACCGTCTTCGCCGGGCTCCGGTGCCGGTATCAGGATGCCATGCGGCGCAGGGCTTTGGCCGGCCTGTCGATACCGGAACTGAAGGATTTCGGCTATCCGGCCGACGAAGCCCCCGCCGATGTCGCGGCTCGCGGCCGCATCGCCGGGCGCCGCCCGCCGCGGTGACCCGTCACTTTCCTGAAATCAGGCCAGCGGCGCGCCGGGCAGATAAAGGGCGATCGGACGGATCTCGTAGACCGCTGTCGGATTGACGCGCTTGAGGTCGCGCGCCACCGCGATCGCCTCCTCGTGGTTGGCGCAATCGAGGACATAGAGTCCCAGCAGCTGCTCCTTGGTTTCGGCGAAGGGACCGTCGATCACCATGCCGTCTCCCGGGCCGCGCAGCGTGACGGCTTTCGCGGTCTTGCCCAGCCTTGCCGCCGGCCCCAGCTTGCCGGCGCGGGTCAGCCTGTCGTTGATCTCGAGCAGGTCCTTCATCAACGCCGCATCCTCCTCGGGCGTCCAGGACTGGACGGTCTCTTCGACGTGATAGGCAAGGATTGCGTAGAACATGGTGCGGTTTCCTCGTGCATGACCCCGAAATCTGAATCGATTTTTGCGTCGCTGGCCTTCGGTTCGGAAAGGATCATGCACCAAATTGAAGTGCTGCAGCGTCCTTTGCCCGTCCAAAAGTACGCGCGGCGCTGTAGAGCGGGCCGCACTATCACAGGGATGGCGCGACTGATCCAGTCCCGGCGCCGGTCGGAAAGCCGCTTGCTGACTCAAGCTGCCAGCGGCAGGCGCAGTTCGGTCAACAGGCCGCCGTCGGGATGGTTGGAAAGGCTGATCTCGCCGCCGGCGCCGCGAGCGATGTTGCGGGCAATGGTGAGGCCCAGGCCCAGGCCGCCGGTTTCGCGGTTGCGCGACTGTTCCAGGCGCACGAAGGAGCCGAACACCTTATCCAGCTTGGCCTGCGGAATGCCCGGTCCTTCGTCGCGGATGCTAAGCGTGATCGTGTCGCCCGAGCGCCGCACGCCGATATGCGCCTTCTTGCCGTAGGTGACCGCGTTCTGGACGAGATTGGTGACGCAGCGGCGCAGCGCCACCGGCCGCGCAATGCAGACCAGGCCGCGCGAGGGTTTGGCGTCCTCTTCGAACGAAGCGTCGTCGAACGCATCGGCGACCGACTCCACCAGCGACCAGAAATCGATCCGCTCGGCCTTTTCCTCCGTTACCTCGAACTTGGCGAAGTCGATCACCGAGCTCGCGATGCTTTCGATCTCGGCGAGGTCATGCGCCAGCGCTTCGCGGGCCGGCGATCTGCGCAGCAGTTCAAGGCGCAGCCGCATCCGGGTCAGCGGCGTACGCAGATCATGCGCAAGCGCTGCCGTCAGCTGCTCGCGGTCCTCGACATAGTCGCGCAGGCGCATCTGCATTGCGTTGACCGCCTTCGCGGCGGCGCGGATCTCGCGGCTTCCGGTCTCGGCGATCGGTGGGCTTTTGAGATCCTTGCCGATGCGGTTCACCGCGGTTTCCATCATCCGGTAGGGCGCCGTCAGCCGGCGCAGCGACCAGATCGACATCACCACGATCAGCCCTGCTATCAGCGAATAGAGCGGTAGGCTGTCCCAACTGAGGATCGGTCCGGCCGGCGTGATCGGCTCGGTGAAGTTCAGCCATTGGCCGTCGGAAAAGCGCAGTGATGCCGTCAGCTTGTCGCTCTGGGCAAAATCCGCGGCCAGCACCAGAAGGTCGCGCTCGACCTGGCCGACATCCTTGTTCATCACCTGGCCGTCCGGGGCATCGGCTTCCTGCGTTGCCGGGTCGCGCCGCACACGCGCGTCGGTGATGCCGAACTTGGAGAGTCGGCCGACCAGGATGTCCTCCAGCTCGGCAAGCTGGTCATCGCCGGCGATCGAGGAGGTGACGGCGGGGGTGTCCGAAACGGTCAGCGCAAAGGTGGCATTGAACAGCCCGGACGCGGTCGCCTTGCGCCCCTCGGGCGTGGCGTCATGCATCAGCTGCACCAGCGAATAGGCGCGGTCGTTCAGCCGGTAAAGGTCGACGATGTCGTTGGTCGCGGCGCGGTCGCGCGCCACGATGTAGAGGGTCGCGACCTGGCTGATCATCAGGCCGGCGATGACGATGAGCAGCACCCAGACAGGCAGGGTTTGCGGCAGGAAGCGTCTCATTCGGTGGTCGTTTCGGGCAGAAACTGATAGCCGCCGCTGCGCACGGTGAGGATCAGCTTCGGTGTCTTCGGGTCGTCCTCCATCTTGCGGCGCAGGCGGCTGACCAGGATGTCGACGCTGCGGTCGAAGCTGTAGCCGGTATCGCCGCCGGACAGCTCGATGAGCTGCTCGCGGGTGAGCACACGCTGCGCGCTCTTGACGAAGGTCTGCAGCAGGTTGAATTCCGCCATCGTCAGCTCCACCCGCACGTCATCGGGCGCCGTCAGCCGGCGGCGCGAGCAATCCATGGTCCAGCCGGCGAAGCGGTAGATCTGCTTGGCAGCAGGCCGGCGCGGCTCGGTCGCGCCGTTGCGCCTCAAGACCGCGCGGATGCGGGCGAGCAGCTCGCGCGGATCGAAGGGTTTCGGCACATAGTCGTCCGCGCCCATCTCGAGGCCGACGACGCGGTCCGTCGTCTCGGTCACCGCGGTCAGCATGATGATCGGCGTCGTGTAGTTGGCGCGGATCTCGCGGCAAAGCTCCAGCCCGCTCTTGCCGGGCAGCATCACGTCCAGCACGATGAGGTCTACCTGCGCGCGGCGTAGGACCGCTTCCATCTCGGCGCCGTCCGCGGCCACAGTCGTATGCAACCCTCGCTTCTGGAAAAACTCCTGAAGCAGGTCGCGTATGCCCTTGTCGTCGTCGACGATCAGTATGTGTGGATCGGATTTCACGAGAACCCTGTCGCTGCGCTGCTGAACCGTCCTTCGGCAAATCAGCCACACGATAGAATTCGGGCCACATCTTGGCCAGTGGCGCCAATCGGAGACGGCTTGGCCTCCCCAGAAACAATTCAGAAACAAATTTCTACAGTTGGGAAAAACTCGTGAAAAATTTCAAGGCCATAACCGGTGCCGTGGCGGTCAGGTCATCGGCTGCGACGCACGTTTCCAGAGTAACGGACAAGACCAATGCAGAGGTTCTGGATCAGCGTGATGGGTGCTTTGCTTAGCATGTCGCTCATCACAGCCGCCGCCGGCGCCTCCACTGCAAAGGTCGCGCCGCTAACCCGGACCGAGCGCTGCACCAATCTCAGCCGTCAAGTTGACGAAGCCCTCGAAACCCATGCCGCGGCAACGCAGGTCACCGCGGCGAAGGCACTTCAAAGAAAGGGAAACCGGTTCTGCGCCAACAAAAAGCAGGCACAGGGAATCCGGATGCTCGCGAACGCTTTGAAGCTGCTTGGCGTGACGCCGGTCGACCCAGATCAGTGACACTCAACTCCCGACCCGCATAAAAAGGAAGTGAAGCCATGAAAAAGTCCCTCCTCTCCGCCCTCGGCCTCTCCGTTGCTCTGGCCTTCGCGATGCCGGCTCTCGGCAACGCCGCTGCCACCACGACCACTGCTCCGGCTGCGACCACCACGACCACCACGACTGCTCCGGCTGCAACCACTGCTGCGAAGCCCGCTCCGAAGAAGGTAGCGGCCAAGAAGGAATGCAAGCCGACCAAGAAGCACAAGTGCCCGGTGAAGAAGGCGCCGAAGACGAAGCCGGCTGCTGCCGCGAAGCCGGCCGCGAAGAAGCCCTGATCCAGGCTTCGGTCCTGATCTTTCAAGACCGCTCCGGCCGGTTCTGGCTGGGGCGGTTTTCTGGCGGCCGAAGCTCGACACCGGCAGCTTCCGCCGCGCTGATCCTTAACCCGATCGCAATGCCGGTGCTGTAGGACAATCCGCATGAAGAAGCGGCTTTCGTCCCTGATGCGCTCGCTGACCCTCGGCGGGCTGGTTGCCACCGCGGCGGCAAGAGCGTTAATCATCTTCAGAGCCAGCCCGGTGCCGGATCCCGCCAGCGGCAGGACCGAACCGGAGCTTTTCGCGCCGCTGATCTCATCGAGCTTCGACTACATCACGCCGGCGCAGAGCTGGGTCCTGATCGTGCTGACCGGTGCAACGGTTGTCGGCTTCGCCATCTGGATGATTGCCGCCTTCGTCGAGCGCGGTTCGGACATCAATGATGGCGGCTCCGGCAGGTCCGGCACGGCGATGCGCCGCACAGTCGGGCGGCAGGGTCGTTGAACGGCAAGCAGTGCTTTCCCACATAGGGCTGGTTGTCTGGCCGCGCTGATGCGGCGCTCGAATGGACGCCAGCTTCCCCGCGTGACGAGTGGAAGCGAGAACCCAGTTCCCAACTGGTGGATTCCGATGCCTGATACCGTTCTCAAACCCCGCACCAAGACGCGGCCGAAAACCGAGCGGCCAAAGCTCTACAAGGTCATCCTCATCAACGACGATTTCACGCCGCGCGAGTTCGTGGTGACGGTGCTCAAGGCGGAATTCAAGCTCAGCGAAGATCAGGCGCATCGCGTCATGATCACGGCGCACACGCGAGGCGTCTGCGTCGTCGCCGTCTTCACGCGCGATGTCGCCGAGACCAAGGCCGCGCGGGCGACCGACGCCGGCAAGGCCAAAGGCTATCCGCTGCTGTTCACGACAGAGCCGGAAGAGTAGGGCGGCAACCTTTTTCCTTCTCCTCTTGTGGGAGAACGTGGCCGAGCGAAGCTCGGTCGGATGAGGGGTGTTCCAGGGAACGCCAACGTCTCATTCCTTCCAGCACCCCTCAACCGTCTCGGCGCTGCGCGCCGATCCACCTTCTCCCACAACGGGAGAAGGAAGAAGGTGGTGCTACCTTCCTTCGCGATACCACATCGAGCCGATGGCCAGGAGCAGCAGGCCGAGGCCGAGGAAGCCGGCGAACAGCGGCACGCGCGAAACGGCCTTGAGGGCGCTGTCGTCGGTGGTGCGAAGGCCGATCCAGTCGTCGCCCGAGGCGGCGCCCGCGGAACGGACCGGCACGATCGATGGCAGGCTCAGGCCGCCGGTGAGGCTGCCGAGCGCGGATGACGGCGCCAGCCGGCGCACGCTGCCCCCGGTCGCCTCCGCCGGCGCCTTCAGCCTGTCTTCGGTGGAGATCACGTCGGAGAATTCCGGCGCGTTGACCGGGCCGACATGGGCAAGCGCGGTGAGGTCGCCATTGCCCACCTGATAAAGGCCGATCTCGCTGGTCTGCAGGCTGCCCGTGAAGATGCTCGGCTCGGATTTCTGCAGCTTGACCGTCATTGCTTTACCGGAGGGCGTGATGACCTGGGCCGGGCCGGGATCGTCGCTCATCGTCTGGCGACGTATTTCCAGAACCATGCCGCGGCCGTCGGCGGTCAGCCGTTCCTCTTCCAGCTCCGGCTCCTTCATCAGCCAGTGGGCGATGCGCCGGTAAAGCTGGACGTGCGGTCCGCCGCCCTCGAAGCCGCGCGCCCATAGCCAACCCTGGTCGGAAAGCAGCATGCCGACCCGGCCTTCGCCCTTGCGGTCGAGCAGCAGCAGCGGGCGATCGTCGGCCCCTTTCATCACCACCTCGCCCTCCGGATTCTTGACGCCGATGGTGCGGAACCAGCGGCTCCAATGCGGCGGGTCGGTAGCGGAGCCGTCGAGCCCGCGCGTCACGGGGTGGCGCTGACCGAGATCGGTGAGACGCGGATAAAAGGCCTTGTCGACGATCTCGCCGCTGGGCATCGCCGGCAGGGCCGACATCAGCGGCGTGCGGGCAATCGAGCTCTCGCCGGCATATTCGGGGCCGGCGGCGATCAGCAGCGCGCCACCCTTTTCGACATATTCGGAGATGTAGTCGTAATAGAGGATCGGCAGCACATCGCGATGCTGGTAGCGGTCGAAGATGATGAGGTCGAAGTCCTTGATCTTCTCGACGAACAGCTCGCGCGTCGGGAAGGCGATCAGCGACAGTTCATTGATCGGCGTGCCGTCCTGCTTTTCCGGCGGCCGCAGAATCGTGAAATGGACGAGATCGACCGAGGCATCGGATTTCAGCAGGTTGCGCCATGTGCGCTCGCCGGCGTGCGGCTCGCCGGAGACGAGCAGCACGCGCAGGTTCTCGCGAATCCCGTCGACCAGCGCGATGGCGCGGTTGTTGGCGTCCGTCAGTTCGCCCGGCTCATGGTCGATGCCAAGCTGGACGATGTTGCGGCCAGCATTGGGGATGGTGACCTCAAGCTTCATCGGCTGGCCGATGGTCGCATGCTCGACCGAGACCTGCTGGCCGTTGACCGAGACCCGCACGTCGACCGGGCCGCCCTGGCCCTCAGTGGAAATGACACGGTAGGTCATGTCGAGCGGCTTGCCGACGAGGCCGAAGCGCGGCGCGTTCTCGAAGCGGATGCGGCGATCCTTCTCATGCTCGTTGCCGGTGATCAGCGCATGCAGCGGCGCGTTGAAGTCCGGAGCGCCGGCCGGCGCGTCATGCACCTCGCCGTCGGTGATCATGATCGCGCCGCCGATGCGCGAGGGCGGCACGTCGCGGAAAGCGCCTTCCAGCGCGCTGAACAGCCTGGTTTCCGTGCGCTCGTCGGCAGCCTCGGACTTGCCGGCGTCGACGACGCGGACATCGAATTGCTTGAACCGGCCAAGACGCTCCTGAAGGCCCGCCAGCGCCTCCTCGGTCTGCTTGGCGCGGTCGCCGATGTCCTGGCTCTGGCTGCGGTCGACGATGACGGCGACGACGCTCTTCAGCGCCTGGCGTTCCTCGTCAAGGAAGACGGGGTTGAGTAGCGCCGCGCCGAGCGCAAGCAGGGCAATGAAGCGCAGGGTCGAGCCGCGCTGACGGAACCACAGGCCGGCCAGCGCAAGCAGCAAGAGCGGCGCGAAGACGAGGCCAAACAGCGGCCAGGAAACGAGCGGCTCGAAGGAGATCGACCAGTTCATGACCTACTGCCCCAGCCGTTCGAGCAGGATGGGCACATGCACCTGGTCGGATTTGTAGTTGCCGGTCAGCATGTACATCATGATGTTGACGCCGGCGCGCAGCGCGTAGATGCGCTGCATCGGATCCGGCGGCACCGTCGGCAGCATCGGATCGCCGTTTGCGTCGACCGCCCAGGCGCCGGCGAAGTCATTGGCGGTGATCATGATCGGCGACACGCCGTCGCCGGTGCGCACCGGGCGGTTCTCGGTGTTGCTGGCGTCGAGCGAGGTCTCGACCCACAGCGGGCTGCCGTTGAAGCGGCCCGGAAACTCCGGAAGGATGAAGAAGGATTTCGTCAGCACATGATCCGATGGCACCGGCTCCAGCGGCGGCACGTTGAGATTGGCGAGGATGTCGCGCAGCCGCTCGGTGGCCGGGCTGGCCGACCCGGCGCCGATGCCGTTGGAGAACTGGTCGCGCGTGTCGAAGAGAACGGTGCCGCCCTGCTGCATATAGGCGTCGATGCGGGCGATCGCCGCTTGGCTCGGCATCGGCGCGGTGGCGTCGATCGGCCAGTAGATCAGCGGATAGAAGGACAGCTCGTCCCTGGAGATGTCGACGCCGGCCGGCGGGCCGGGCTCGAGCGCCGTCTTTTCGATCAGGAAACGCGTCAGGCCTTCGAGGCCGGCGCGGCTGATCGAATCGACGCCGGGCTCGCCGGTGATCACATAGGCGATGCGGGTTTTTGAAATGTCCTCGACCGCCTGCGAATCGCCGGGCTTCGAATCATCCGCGCGGACAGGATCGGCGTGGCCGAAGAGCCCGCCGAGCACGATCAGCACGGCAGCAGCAGTCGCCGCGGCGCGGCCTGGCCGTCGCGAGAACAGCCCGCCCATCCACTGGACGGCTAGCGTGTCGAGCAGCATCAGCAGGAGGGCGACGGTGACCAGCGGGCCCTTCAGGTTCTCCGATTCGTCGAAGGCGTAGGGAACGGCGGTCACCGGCAGCGAGACCTGCGGGCGTGCAAGCGGTGTGAAGGTGCTCGATGCGTTGAGCAGGTTATGCGCGAAAACGCCGGTTTCCGAGCCATAGAGCCCAGGCGGGTTTTCCAGCGTCACCGGCAAAGGGCCGGCGCCCGGAACCAGCGGCCGCGCATCGGGCGGCGGGGGCACCAGCGTGCCGTCGGCGCCGACCATGCGATAGGGTGCCAGCGATGTTGCGGCGGCCTCGGCATTGGCAACCGCGGCACCCTGGTTGCGCGACAATTGTACGACGCGCCGCAGCATCTCGACGAAGCTGCCGGAGATCGGCAGGTTCGACCAGGTCGCCTCCGGCGTGACATGGAAGAGCACCAGCGTTCCCTTGTCCTTCTTCATGCCGGTGACCAGCGGCGTGCCGTCGGCGAGCGTCGCCCACGTGCGCTCGACGATGTCGGGCGTCGGCTCGGCCAGCACCTGCCGGCTCACCGTCACCTCGCTCGGCGGCGCGAGATCGGCGAAGGGGCCGTTCTTCGGGAATTCCGTGACCGCCTGCGGCGTCGTCCAGGACAGCGCGCCGCCCAGCGCGCGCTCGCCGCTGCGCAATCTCACCGGCAGGAGGTCGTCGTCATTGCCTGCGGCAGCTAGTCTGGGACCGGCAAAGCGCACCAGCGTGCCGCCGTTGTTCACCCAGTCGACCAGCCGCTGCCGGACCTGCTCGGGGATTGTGCCGACATCGGCCATGATGATCATCGCCGGCTTCTGGTCGAGAAGCTGCGGAATTGCGTCGGCCAGATCGACGCTCGACGGCTCGACCAGGTCGGCGAAGGGTTGCAGCGCGCGCCTGATGTAGTAGAGCGGCGACAGCAGCGGCTGCGCCTGATCGCCTTCGGCCTGCGACAGCAGCCCGACGCGGCGGCGTTTGGAGCTTTCGTCGAGCACACGCACGGCACCGGCCTGGTGCTGGCCGTCGAGCGCGATCGAGGCGAAGTCGTTGCGCAGCTCGAACGGCACCTTCACCGTTCCGGTGGCGGTGGTTTCGCCGGGCGCGAAGGTCAGTGTCGCGTCGGCGATGCGGCGACCCTTGTCGTCGAAGGCGCCTGCCGTCAGCTGCGCCGGCGCCGGATCGCCCGGCGCGCGGATGGCGGTCAGCGTGAAGCCGTCGACCTGGTTGTCGGCACTGATCAGGCCGGTCAGCGAAAGCCGGTCGGAGGTGGCCCAGACCAGCCGCGAGGCATTCTTTTCCAACAGCGTCTTGAAAGCGGCTTCGTCGCCGTTCGCCGCCAGGCCGTCGGCAAGCACAGCGACGCTGGCGCCGGGCAGGCGCTCCAAAGCGGCGGCGACGCGGGCATAGACTGCCGGGCGGTCCGTCGGCACGGGGCGCGGCTTTGCCGCGCGCAGGCGGTCGAGCGCGGCCGACGCATCGAAGGGGCCGATCTCGGCATTGGGCTTCTCGGCGGTGAAGGCGATGACGACCGGCACGCCGTTCGAGCCGGCGTCCGCGATCAGCCGCTCGGCGGTGGCGACGCGCTTGCCCCAGTCGGCCGCACTTGCCCAGTCATTGTCGACGACCAGCGCCAGCGCCGAGCCTTCCGCCGGCAGTTTTTCGCGCGGATTGAAGACAGGTTCGGCCAGAGCCATGACGACCAGCGCCGCCATCAACAGCCTCAGCAGCGTCAGCCACCAGGGACTTTGATGGGGCGTCTCCTCGCGCCTCAAGACGCGGGCGAGGATTCTCAGCGGTGGAAAGACCTCCGTCTGCGGCCTCGGTGGCGTCAGTCTCAGCAGCCACCAGATCACCGGCAGGGCCAGCAGGCCCCACAGCACCATCGGCGCGCCGAAGGAAAGCGGCAGCCAGCTCATGTGACCGCCTTTCCGATCTGTCCGACACCGGCGCTCAGCCCGCGATGGCCGCCGCCGGCGGTCATTGCCATGTGCACGCGCACCAGCGCCTCGGAGGCGAGGCGGTCGGTGTGGTTGACGGTGAAGCTCCAGCCGAGACGCTTGCACCAGCCGGCCAGTTCCTGGCGGCGGGCGGTGTAGTGCAGGCGATATTCCTGAGCCAGCGTTTCGGCGCGGCCGGCGGTCAGCTTGTCGCCGGTCTCGGGATCGGTGAACTCGGTGCGGCCGGCATAGGGGAAGGTTTCCTCGGCCGGGTCGGCGACCTCGATCAGATGCGCGCGCACGCCGTGACGGGCGAGCACGTCGAGCCAGGTCATGGTTTCCTCGACCGGATCGAGGAAGTCGCTGACGATGACGATATCGCAGAAGCGGCGGATGGCGGACAGATCGGGCTTGGCCGGCAGCGAGCCGGCCGAGCCGAGCTGGGCTGCGATCCGCTCGGCGCCGTTGCGGGCGGTGAAGGGATCGGTCAGGCCGGGCCAGGCAATGCGCTCGCCGCTGCGCGACAAAAGTTCGGCCAGCGCGAGCGCCAGCACCAGCGCGCGCGATTCCTTGGAAACCAACGCGCCCGCCGATTTAAAGAGCATGGAGGGGGAGGGGTCCGCCCAGAGCCAAACGGTGTGGGCTGCTTCCCACTCGCGGTCGCGCACATAGGTATGGTCGTCACGCGCCGAGCGGCGCCAGTCGATGCGCGAAGAATCGCCTTCGACATAGGGCCGGAACTGCCAGAAATTCTCGCCGATGCCGCGCTTGCGGCGACCGTGCCAGCCGGCGATCACGGTGTTGACGATGCGGCGGGCCTCGACCAGCAGATCCGGCACCAAAGAGGCCCGCAACCGGCCACGGGCGAGCGCGTCGCGCGTCGCAACCGGTGCCTGGACCTCGCCTATTCGACCCATCAGATGCCTTTTGCCAGTTTCGCCACCACGTCGCGCACCGAGGTGCCTTCGGCGCGGGCAGCGAAAGTCAGCGCCATGCGATGCTGCAGCACCGGCTCGGCCAGGGCGCGGACGTCATCGGCCGACGGCGCCAGCCTGCCATCATATAAGGCACGCGCCCGGGCGCACAGGGTCAGCGCCTGGCTGGCGCGGGGACCAGGGCCCCAGGCGACGTGCTTGTCGGTGTCGGCATTGCCCTCGCCCGGGCGGGCCGAGCGTACCAGCTTGAGGATCGCCTCGACGACGCTTTCCGGCACCGGCATGCGACGGATCAGCATCTGGATTTCCTTGAGCCTGGCCGGCTGCAGCACATTGTCGGCCTTGGCCTCCTCGACGCCGGTCGTTTCGAGCAGGATGCGACGCTCGGCCTCGATATCCGGATAGAGGATGTCGACCTGCATCAGGAAGCGGTCGAGCTGGGCTTCCGGCAGCGGGTAGGTGCCTTCCTGTTCCAGCGGATTTTGCGTCGCCAGAACGTGGAAGGGCGAAGGCAGGTCGTAGCGGACGCCGGCGATCGTGACGTGATATTCCTGCATCGACTGCAGCAGCGCCGACTGCGTGCGCGGCGAGGCGCGGTTGATCTCGTCGGCCATCAGAAGCTGCGTGAAGATCGGCCCCGGAATGAAGCGGAAGGAGCGCTTGCCGAATTCGTCCTGCTCCATCACTTCCGAGCCCAGAATGTCGGACGGCATCAGGTCGGGCGTGAACTGGATGCGGCGGGAATCGAGGCCGAGCACGATACCCAGTGTCTCGACCAGCTTGGTCTTGGCGAGGCCCGGCACGCCGACTAGCAGCGCATGGCCACCGGCCAGCAGCGCCACCAACGTGCGCTCGACGACGGCTTCCTGACCGAAGATCACGCGGCCTACGGCATCGCGGACCTTCGAGATGTCGGCCAGCGCCTTCTCGGCCTCTTCGACCATCGCCTTTTCGCTCAACGGGCTTTCCTTGATCATCACGCTCATGCCGCTCGGTCCTTGTGGCTGGAAATACCGGCCTGCACTCTCAGAGTCGCAGAATGCCGCGATTCGGCCTCGCCTGGCGCCTGCGATTGAACTTAAATCACACACTTAGGCTGACAAGCGAAACAACAGTGACTATTTCGTGACCATGACCGATGATTGCGGATATCGCGAGCAAAGCCTGAGCGAACAGAGCCTGACTGGCGCCATCGAGGCGCGCGGGCTGGAAGCGCTGATCTCGCGGGCGGCGCGGGCCGGCAAGGGACCGGCCCCCGTGGAGCGCTGGAATCCGGACTTCTGCGGCGATCTCGACATGGAGATCAAGGCCGACGGCACATGGTTCTATCTCGGCACGCCGATCGGACGCATGCCGTTGGTGCAGCTCTTTTCCAGCGTCTTGCGCAAGGATGCCGACGGCAAGACCTATCTGGTGACGCCGGTGGAGCGCGTGGGCATCCGCGTCGCCGATGCGCCCTTCATCGCCGTCGAGATGAGTGTGTCGGGGACCGCCGGCGATCAGGTCATAACTTTTCGCACCAATGTCGGCGACGTCGTCACCGCCGGGCCTGGTCATCCGCTGCGCTTCGTCGACGAGGACGCGACCGGCGGGCTCAAGCCCTATGTGCTGGTGCGCGGGCGGCTGGAGGCCCTGGTGGCGCGGCCGGTGATGTACGAGCTTGTCGAGCATGGTGAGGAGATCGACATCGACGGCATGGCAATGTTCGCCGTCCGCTCGGGCGGCGCGGTCTATCCGATCATGCCGGCCGAAAAACTCGAGCGGCTCAGCGCGTGATGGACCAGGTGGCGCCAGTGCCGTTCTCGATCGCGGATTTTCGCGCCCGCGTCGCGGCGCAGGCCGAGGCGCAGCCAGACGACGAGTTTGGCGATCATCGCTTCAATCCCGGCCATCCCAGGCTGCAGCACATAAAGCCGCTGCGCGACGCCGCGGTGCTTATCCCGGTCATCGATCACGCCGATGGCGCCACGGTGCTGCTTACCAAGCGCGCGGAAAGGCTGCGCAGCCATTCCGGCCAGGTGGCCTTTCCCGGCGGCACGATCGATCCGACAGATCCCGGCCCTGAAGCTGCCGCGCTGCGCGAGACCTTCGAGGAGATCGGCCTCGACCGCGACCACATAGAAATCATCGGTCGCATGCCCGACTATGTTTCCGGCAGCGGCTACCGCATCGTGCCGGTGCTTTCCGTGGTGCGGCCGGGCTTTTCACTGGCGCTCAATGCCGAGGAGGTCGACGCGGCCTTCGAAGTGCCGCTGCGCTTCCTGATGGACCCCGCCAACCATGCGCGCGACAGCCGTATGTGGAACGACCTCGAATGGTTCTTCTACGAAATGCCCTATGGCGGCCAGCGCATCTGGGGCGTCACTGCCGGCATCATCCGCACCCTCTATGAAAGGCTCTACGCGTGAGCGCCGAGGTGTCTCTGGCGGGCAGGGCCGGTTGGCTCGGCGAAAAGCATCTGCAGCGCCTGCTTGCCGCGCTGAAAGAGGGCGGCGAGGAGGCGCGCGTGGCGGGCGGCGCGGTGCGCAATGCGCTGATTGGCCAGCCGGTCGCCGACATCGACATTGCCGCAACGACCGTGCCCGAGGAAACGATCCGCCGAGCCGAGGCCGCCGGCTTCAAGACGGTGCCGACCGGCATCGAGCACGGAACCATCACGGTGGTCGCGGGCGGCAAGGTCTATGAGGTCACCACGCTCAGGGCCGATATCGAGACCGACGGCCGGCGGGCGAAAGTGACGTTCGGGCGCGACTGGCAGCTTGACGCCGAGCGCCGCGACTTCACCATCAACGCGCTCTATGCCGAAGCCGACGGCACGGTCGTCGACCTTGTCGGCGGCGTCGCCGATATCGAGGCGCGGCGGCTGCGCTTCATCGGCGATCCCGAAGCGCGCATCCGCGAGGATTATCTGCGCATCCTGCGCTTCTTCCGCTTTTTTGCCTGGTATGGCGACGGCCGGCCCGATGCCGAAGGCTTGAAGGCCTGCGCCAGGCTGAAGGACGGGCTCGGCCGGCTTTCGGCCGAGCGCGTCTGGTCCGAATTGAAGAAGCTGTTTTCGGCACCGGATCCCTCGCGCGCACTGCTTTGGATGCGCCAGGCCGGCGTCCTCTCCGCCGTGCTCCCGGAGAGCGAGAAGTGGGGCATCGACGCCATCCACGGGCTGGTCAGGACCGAAAAGGATCTCGGCTGGGCAGCCGATCCGATGCTGAGGCTTGAGGCCATTGTTCCGCCGGATGCCGCACGCATGAAGATGCTCGCCGAAAGGCTGCGATTTTCGAACGGCGAGGGGCAGCGGCTGCGGTGCTGGGCGTTGACCGTTCCGCCGGACTCCAAGGCGACCGAGACGGAATTCTCGAAGAAGCTCTATTTCGGCGATTGCGACGGTTTTCTTGACCGGTTGCGGCTGGCACTCGCTGCGGCGCGGGGGCGCGCCATCGAGGACAACCAGGCCATGATGGAAGCCGGCGGCTATTCGCGCCTACTCAATTTCGCCCTGAAATGGGAAAGACCCGTTTTCCCCATCAAGGGCGCCGACCTGACCGGACTCGGGGCGTCGCCAGGCCCGAAGCTTGGCGCCACGCTGAAGAACCTCGAGAGGGAATGGGTGGATTCGGGGTTCACCATGGATCGCGGCGCGCTGCTAAAACGCGCCGCGAAGGCTCTCGAGGCTTAGAGCGGTTCACCGTTTCACGGAAACGCCGAACCGCTCTATCTCTTTGTTTTCATGCAATTCCGGACGGAAAACCGTTACACACCTTTCCTGGAGTTGCTCTAGCTAGTTTCCCTCCATAAACGTGCGTATTTCACTGCGTTTACAATGAGTTGCGCGCGATTGAAAGCGCCTTGACTGGCGTGGAGGGGTCGAAGAGCGCTGTTTGTCGCCAAAATAGTGTCAC
>NZ_JAVIIW010000064.1:0-31253 GCF_033977205.1 Mesorhizobium album
TTGGAATCAGTGGCATGATCCAAACATACCTGAAACCGCCGGGCCTCGCCTGCGCAAAGCTACGATTCACTCAATAGAATCAATCGCTTGCTGTTTATGGACGGAAACTAGTCTAGGCGCAATTCCAGGAAAAGTGTGTAACGGTTCCCCTTCTGGAATTGCGTAAAAACAAATGGTTAGCGACACCTGGACCAAGCAGGATTGCGAAAGCCGGCGGATGGAGGAATGCGATGCTGCGCCGTGACATATTCCGTGCCGGGCTTGCCGGAGCAGCGGGCCTTTTCGGTCTGCGCCAAGCGAGTGCCGCTACAGGCGAGGAGAAACTGAAGGTTGCCTATCACCTCAGCGATGCCGACGAGGTCAATTTCGTGCTCGGCAACATCAAGAACCACTATGACGGCACCGGCGGCAATGTCGAGATCGTGCTGGTCGTGCACGGTCCGGCGCTTGGCGCCTTCAAGGCCAAGAGCGCTTCCGGCGCCACGTCCAGCCGCTTTGCCGGCCTCGTCCAGCAGGGGCTCGTTCCGCAGGCCTGCGGCAACACCATGCGCGGCATGGACATCGCGCCTGCCGACCTGCTTGCCGGCTTCCAGGTCGCGGAGAAGGGCGGCGTCGTCAAGCTCGCGGAACTGCAGCACCAGGGGTATGTCTATCTCCGGCCCTGATTGCGCTGACTTGAACGCATGGCCTGCAATGGCCTACGAAAGGCAGTGCTTTGCGGAGACCATCCAACATGACGACACTTGTCATTCCCGACCTCGCCGGCAAGGCGGTGCTGGTCACCGGCGCGTCGACCGGGATCGGCGCAGCCCTTGCCCTTGCCTATGCCCGGCAGAAATGCCGTGTCGCCCTGCATTACAATTCGAGCCGGGAAGCCGCCGAAAAGCTGGCCGGGACCATCCGTGACGACGGCGGCGAAGTGTTTTTGACCCAGGGCGATTTTTCGGTTTCCCCCGACGTCGAGCGCGTGGTCGAGGAGAGCGCGAACCATTTCGGCCGGCTCGACGGGCTGGTCAACAATGCCGGCGGCATGCTCGGCCGTATTGGCTATGCCGAGCAGACCGAGGCGCATTACGACGCGGTGATGGACCTCAACGCGCGCTCGGTGCTGACCGCCTCGCGCAAGGCGATTCCGTGGCTGAAACGCCAGGGCGGCTTCATCATCAACACCACCTCGATCGCCGCCCGCAATGGCGCCGGCGGCGGCGCCGGGCTTTACGGCTCCGCCAAGGCCTTCGTCTCCAATGTGACGCGCGGCATGGCCAAGGAGCTGATCGGCTTCGGCATCCGCGTCAACGCCGTGGCGCCCGGCACCATCCTGACGCCGTTCCACGAACGCTATTCGAGCGCCGAGCAGATGAAGGCCATGGTTGCGACCATCCCGCAGGGCCGCGCCGGAACGGCGCAGGATTGCGTGGGAGCTTACCTGTTCCTGTCTTCCGACAGTTTGAGCGGTTACATCATCGGCCAGGTGATCGAGGTCAATGGTGGCCAGTTGATGCCTTAAGCCGCCGACTGCATACTTGGGCGGCGTGCAATCCGGAGGGAGAGGAAGGGCATGTTCGGACTGATCGGCAAGATGCGTGCGGCGCGCGGCCAGCGCGATGCGGTGATCGACGTGCTGCGCGAGACGACCGGTGCCCTGCCCGGCTGCCTGAGCTATATCGTCGCCACCGACCCCGCCGATGCCGACGCGATCTGGGTCACCGAAGTTTGGACCGACCAGGCAAGCCACAAGGCCTCGCTGCAACTGCCCCAAGTCCAGGCTGCGATCGCCAAGGCGCGCCCTTTCATCGCCGGCTTCGAATTCCAGGTCGAAACCCATCCGGTCGGCGGCGTCGGCCTCCCCGCTTCCGAGAAAAGTTGAGAACGAGACCGGCGAGATAGAACTTCCGCTGGAAATAGGTTCGCATTTATCCGTGACCGGTCTAAGAACCGGCTATGGATTCCCCGCCGGAACAACAGCCACCGGATCAGCCAACCATTGAACGCATGGCGCGATTGCGCCGGCGGCAGCAATGGCTGGTGCTGATAGTGTTCTCGCTGCTGTTTGCGGGTACGCTGGAATTGGCCGCCCTGCCGGCGGCGCTTTTGATCGGCCCGATGCTGGCGGCGATCCTTGCCGGCATCAACGGTGCCAAAGTGCGCGTGCCCCGCCCGCTGTTCGGCTCCGCCCAGGCCGTGGTTGGCTGCCTGGTGGCGAATTCGATCTCGGTCGACATCTTTCCGGTTTTCTACGTCGAATGGGCGCTCTTCCTCGCAGTAGTGATCGCCACCGTCGCCGCCTCCAGCCTGCTCGGCTGGCTGATCAGCCGCTGGCGCATCCTGCCCGGCACCACCGCCGTCTGGGGCTCCTCGCCGGGTGCGGCCACCGCCATGGTGCTGATGGCCGGCGCCTTCGGCGCCGACCAGCGTCTCGTCGCCTTCATGCAATATCTGCGCGTCATCTTCGTCTCGATGACGGCGGCGCTGGTGGCCAAGATGTGGGTCGACACATCCGGTGTCAAAGTGCCGCCCGTCGTCTGGTTTCCGCCGATCGAGCCTGTGGCCTTGGCCGCCACCATAGGCATCGCGATTGTCGGTGGCCTGCTGGGCAGGCTGCTTAGGCTGCCCTCGCCCTTCTTCCTCGGCACCTTCATCTTCGGCGCCGTGGTTCATCTCGGCTTCGGCGTGCCGATGCAATTGCCGCCCTGGCTGCTGGCGCTCAGCTATGCCATGGTCGGCTGGTCGATCGGGTTGAACTTCACCCGGCCGATCCTGCGCCACGCGGCACGCGCCCTGCCGCAGATCATCGCCTCGATCGTGGCGCTCATCGCTTTCTGCGGCGGGCTGGCTTTCGTCATCAGCCGCGTGCTCGGCATCGATCCGCTGACCGCATATCTGGCAACCAGCCCTGGCGGCATGGACAGCGTTGCCATCATTGCCGCCGCCGCGCGGCACGTCGACATCTCCTTCGTCATGGCGCTGCAGTCGGCCCGTTTCCTCGTCGTGCTGCTCATTGGGCCAAGCGTAGCCAAGCTGGTGGCGCGAAACGTCAGGGACTGATCCGCGGTACCAAATGCATGGGGAAACAAAGGAAATGCCCATGACCCGCCGTTTGAATGCCGTCGATCTCTCTGGCCGTGTCGCCGTCGTTACCGGCGGCGCGCAAGGCATCGGCCTTGCCGTGACCCGCCGCCTGCTGTCGTCAGGCGCAAGCGTTGCCATCTGGGACATCGACCAGGCCGCGATGACGAGCGCCGTCGCCGAACTTGCACCGCTTGGCCGCGTGGAAGTTTTCCTTTGCGACCAATCACAGATCGAGGCCGTTGACCGCGCCGCTACCGAGACCGAGCGGGCGCTTGGGTCTGTCGATCTGCTCGTCAACAATGCCGGCATTGCCGGCCCGGCCGCAACCGTGGTGGACTATGACCCTGCCGCCTGGCTCCAGATCATCGATATCGACCTCAACGGCGTCTTCTACTGCTGCCGGCGCCTGGTGCCCGGCATGATCGCCCGCAACTACGGCCGCATCGTCAACGTCGCGTCCGTGGCCGGCAAGGAAGGCAATCCCAACGCAGCCGCCTATTCGGCGGCCAAGGCGGGCGTATTGGCACTGACCAAGTCGCTCGGCAAGGAGCTCGCCGGCCATGACATCGCCGTCAACGCGCTGACGCCCTCGCCCGCCCGCACCCGTATCCTCGAGCAGCTCACCGAGGCGCAGGTGACCTACATGCTGGGCAAGGTTCCGCGCGGCCGATTCGTCGAAGTGGAGGAGGCGGCAGCCATGGTCGCCTTCATGCTGTCGGACGAGAATTCCTTCACGACAGCCGCCACCTTCGATCTTTCCGGCGGACGCGCGACCTACTGAACGCAGTCAAATCTCAGCTGATGACCAGGCTCGCGATCCGGTCGCCGTCCAGCGTGAAGGTCATGTCGCCTTCGCTGTTGAAGCCGCTGCCGGCCACCTTGATGCGCACATGGTAGGCACCATCCGACTGCGCGATGCGGACAATGTCGAGATGGGACTGCACGCCGATATTGTCAGACTGGTTCCAGCGCGCGATTTCTTCGCGGCCCCGGAAAGATCGGCCCCAGTCGGTGAGCAAGGCATCGGCGGTGAAGATCTGAAGAAAGGCCTCGCTGTCGGCAGCGTTGGGGGCCTCGACAAAGCGGCGGATGGGCTGGGGTGCGGTCATCAATCCAGCCTGTGCATCAGGTCGTCATCCAGCCAGCGGCCAAAGAAATAGACGAGCTGCTTGTGCCACCACGGCCAGTCGTGGCTGACGTCGCCGCCCCAATAGTCGACCCAGGCCGGAATGGATTTGTCGCGCAGCACCTGCTCCAGTTCCCGCGTTTCGACAAGCATGCGCTCTTCCCAGGCGCCCTGCCCGCAGCAGAAGATCAGCCTTAGCGCCCTCAGCCGCCCGAGCAGCCCCTGGTCGACGATGCCCGGCAGATAGTCGAGCGGTGAGTTGAAATAGATGTTGCCTTCCAGCGCCCGGCCGAAAAAGTCGCGGGTCGAATAAACGCCGGACAGCGAGATCACGCCGCTCGCCAACTCGGGAAAGCGGAACACGAAATTCGACGAATGGTAGCCGCCCATCGAGCATCCGCAAAACAGCGGCTTCAAGGTGCGTCCGCCATTGGCCTTGGCGGCGGCCGATTGCAGCTCCGGTAGCGCCTCCTCGCGCACATAGCGGAAATAGGCCTCGTGGCGGGCGATGCGATGAACGGGATCGCCATGCTTATCGAAGAAGGATTCGGAATCGATGCCGTCAAGCGTGAACAGCTGGATGCGGCCGGTGTCGATGAATTCGGTGAGCGCACCGACGCCGCCCGAATCCTCGAACTGGTAGAAACGCCCCTGCGAGGTCGGGAACACCACCACCGGCCGCCCGGCATGGCCGTAGCGCTTATACTCCATGTCGCGGCCGAGGTTGCGGGCGTGGCCCTTGTGATAGGAAACGTCCATCGCCTCACGCCTTTTCCGCGTGGATATAGTCGACCGCCTGGCGCAACGCCCTCTGGTCCTTCGAGCGCATCTGGTAGGCGTAGTTGCCCATGGCGCGGCTGAAGACCTCTTCGATGGCCTGGTGGTGGACGATCTTGTCGCCGTGTGCGGCTAACACGTCCTCATGGCTGTGCAAATAGTCGAGATGCCGTTTGCGACTGGCATAGGCGGTGAAATACTTGCCTTTGTAGGGGCCGCCGGCAGCGTCATTGACCACCATATTGGCCCATTCACCGTAGACGTCGATGTCGAAGGTGTAGTTGATCGCGTCCGTCATCCAGGCGCCTGGCGGGCGCATGTTGACCTCGAGCGCGATGATGCGCTTGTCCCTGGTCTCGAACAATTCGATGTGGAAGAAGCGCTCGCGCACGTCGAACGCCTTGAGGATCTTGCGGCCCGCCTCCTCGACCGCCGGCGTGATCTCCGGAAAGCAGGTGTAGCTCATGTGGCGGTCGCGGTTGACCACTTCCATGACGCTCTGATCGTAGCGGTGGCTCGCCGCCAGCACCACCTCGCCGTCGCGGTTGACCAGCCCGTCATAGGTCACCACCAGACCTTCGATGAACTGCTCCATGACGAAACTGACGCCCTCGGGCTTGTCCCTGAAGAACTGGTCGAGTTCCCTGGCGTTGGAGATCTTGAATGTGTTCGACGCGCCGGAGCCAGAATCCGGCTTCACCACCACCGGATAGCCGACCCGGCGGATGAAGGTCATCGCGCCGGCGCGATCCGAGCATTTGCGTTGCGGAATGGTCTCGACGCCGCTCTTGCGGAAGAAAGCGCGCATGCGGCTCTTGCGCTTCAGATTCTTCACGAAATCGAGCTTGGTGCCGAATATGTTGAAGTCGGTGCGGATGTTGGCCTCGAGCTCCAGCCAGTGCTCGTTCAAGGATTCGAAGCGGTCGATGCGGCCCCATTTGTGGATGAAATGCCCCATCGCCCGGAACACGGCATCGTAATCTTCCATGTCCGCGACGCGATAATATTCCGAAAGCGCCGCCCGCAACTTCCCGCTCAGCGTCTCATAGGGCGCGTCGCCGATGCCGAGCACGGCGGCGCCGGCCTTCTTCAGCCGGTCGCAGAAATCGGCGCCGTTGGCCGGAAAATGCGGCGAGAAGAACACGAAATTCATGCACGACCTCCCCTGAGATCAGATCCTCCGGGAGCGAGTGTGGCGCATTTGCCCGGTGCGGGGAAGAGCTTGCGCCTCACGCGGCCGGGCCGACTTGCCTCCAGATGCCCGCTCCTGTAAGAGAGCCGGCATGACCACGCGCAGCCGCTCCGTCGCTTCTCCTCGCCCCGGCTTTGCCGGCGAGACCGTGCGCGCGCTTGCTTCGACCCTGCTTCTTCTCGGCCTTATCGGCGATCGCCGGGTTCGCTGAAGGAGCGCCCGGCGGTCGAAAACCGCCGCTCGAGGCGCATGCTCCTTGGCCAGGATTGGCAAGTCACATCAAGCGAACGAAACTATGGTAAAGGCGCCGCTCGGCACCAAACCGCCTGAGGGCGGTCAGACGAGCCGCCGGGAGAAACGACGATGAATAGACGAGAAGAAATCCGCACCGGAGAGCCCGAAGCGGGCGCGCAAGCGACCGGGCACATGCCCGGTGCCCCCCGCAAGTACCAGCCCTACCCGACCGTCAACCTCGCCGACCGCACCTGGCCGTCCAAGGTTATCGAGAAGGCGCCGATCTGGTGCTCGGTCGACCTGCGCGACGGCAACCAGGCGCTGATCGACCCGATGGGCCACGAGCGCAAGGCGCGCATGTTCGCGCTGCTGCTCGACATGGGCTTCAAGGAGATCGAGATCGGCTTCCCGTCTGCCTCGCAGACCGACTTCGACTTCGCCCGCTGGTGCATCGAGGAAGGCGGCGTGCCGAACGATGTATCTCTCCAGGTGCTGGTGCAGTGCCGGCCCGAGCTGATCACGCGGACCTTCGAAGCGCTCAAGGGCGCGCATCGGCCGATCGTGCATTTCTACAATTCGACCAGCGAGCTGCAGCGCCGCGTGGTCTTCGAGAAGGACGTGGTCGGCATCAAACGGATCGCCACCGACGCCGCCAAGATGATCACCGACATGGCGGCCAAGGCCGGCGGCGGCTACCGTTTCGAATATTCGCCGGAGAGCTTCACCGGCACCGAGCTCGAGGTCGCGCTCGATATCTGCAACGCCGTCACCGAGATCGTGAAGCCGACGTCGGACAACAAGCTGATCATCAACCTGCCCTCGACGGTCGAGATGTCGACGCCCAACGTCTATGCCGACCGCATCGAATGGATGTGCCGCAATCTCGACAACCGCGACAAGCTGATCATCTCGCTGCATCCGCACAATGACCGCGGCACCGGCATCGCCACCACCGAGCTCGGCCTGATGGCGGGCGCCGACCGCGTCGAAGGAACGCTGTTCGGCAATGGCGAGCGCACCGGCAATGTCGACATCGTGACGCTCGCGCTCAACATGTACACGCAAGGCATCGATCCCGAGCTGGACTGCTCCGACATCAACCGGATGAAGGACGTCTACGAATATTCGAACCAGCTGAAGATCCCCGAGCGCCACCCCTATGTCGGCGAGCTCGTCTACACCGCCTTTTCCGGCTCGCATCAGGACGCCATCAACAAGGGCATGAAGGCGCTGCGCAAGGCCAACACGCCGCTCTGGGAAGTGCCTTACCTGCCGATCGATCCGGCCGATGTCGGCCGCACCTATGAGGCGATCATCCGCATCAACTCGCAGTCCGGCAAGGGCGGCATCGCCTATGTGCTGCAGGCCGACTACGGCCTCAACCTGCCGCGCAACCTGCAGATCGAGTTCAGCCAGGACATCCAGGCGATCACCGACGCCGAAGGCAAGGAAGTGCCGGCCAAGCGCATCCACGAGCGCTTCCTCGAAACCTATGTCGATCAGCCGGGCGCCAGGCTGAAATTCCTCGACCATCGCACCTATCCCGACACCGAGGTGAAGGGCCGTCGCGTGGTGGAGGCGGAGATCCTCGACAACGGCAAGGAAGTGACCATCACCGGCACCGGCACCGGCCCGATCGACGGTTTCGTCGACGCGCTTTCGCGCCATGTCGGCGTGGAGATGTCCGTGCTCGACTATTCCGAGCATTCCTTGCAGCGCGGCTCGAACGCCTCGGCGATTTCCTATGTTGAGATGGAATATCCGGGCGGCAAGCTGTTCGGCGCCGGGATAAACACCAACATCGTTGCCGCCTCGCTGGAAGCCGTGGTTTCGGCCACCAACCGCATCCTCGGCCGCAAGGCCGGCTGATTGTCGAAGCCTCTCTGAGCGTGGCGCGTTCACCGGAACGCGTCACGCTTCATGGCTGGCGCGATGTGACTGGCTGGCCGCGTACAAATTCATTAACCGGCGGGTAAATTTGCGGTGACTTACGCGATCGCCTAATAGAAGTTTTCTTGTCTGCCGGCGCAGACGCTATATTATCATCTACTAACCTGTGCCGACTTCGAAAGGTTCGACACTTGGAGCCTGCCACGCCTGCCGCCCCCGCAGTGCGCGAGACATTGGAGCGACTGCTTGCCAGCGAAACGTTCGGACGCTCCGAGCGTGCCCGCAGGCTGTTACGCTATCTCGTCGAGCGCGAGCAGGCCGGCGAAGCCGACAGGCTGAAAGGCCTGTCCATCGCCATGGACGTGTTCGGCAAGGATCGCGATTTCGATGCCGCGACCGATGCCGTGGTGCGAGTCCAGGCCGGGCGGCTGCGTGAACTTCTGGATCATTATTTCGCCAATGAGGGCATCGCCGAGCCGGTGCGCATCGCCATCCCGCGCGGCGGCTATGTGCCTTCCTACGAGCTGAATGCCATCCGGCTGCCCGCCGAAGCCAAGCCTGCCGATACCGGCGAGGCCGCTTCACCTTCGGCCGAGCATTTCGAGACTCCCGCACCCGCCGATGCCGCGCCGCTGATAGCTGCGGGGACACCCGCATCCGCCCCGTCGCTGACGCGCCAATTGCGCTTCTTCTGGGCAGCAATGGCCCTCATAATCGCCATGCTGGGTGTCCTTGTCGTCCGCCAGGGCAATGCCTTTCTGCACAGCGACGACGCGGCCGCGCCGGTCGAAACGGCAGGCGCCACCGGCAGCGTCGCGGCGCAACCCTTCGAGAACCTGCCTTTGATCTACATGGCCATCAAGGCTGATGGACCGGAGGCGGCCCGTGTCGCCTCCTCGCTGCGCGCCGGCCTTGCCGGCTTCGACACCATAGATTTCATCGGACGCGACGCCGATGCGGCACGGGACGCTTCCGCCGATCCGGTCAGCTTCGTTTTCGATATTATTCCTGGACCTGCCACCGGCGACGTCATGATCGAATTGCAGAGCGTCGCGACGGGACGGGTCCTGCTGTCACGCAACCTCACCCCACCCGAAAACGCGCCCGGGGCGGTCGAAAGCAGCATCGCCAGCCTCCTGACCTCGACCGTGCCCGCTTCGGGCGCGATATACAGCTATCTCGACCAGAGCGACATCCGGACCAGCCAGATCGAATGTCTGGTCCTCGACGACCGCTACTATCTCGACCAGAGCGCCAAGACGCACGAAGCGGCGTATCGCTGCCTGGAAAAGCTGGCCGGCGAAGGCACGAAATCGTCGCTCGTCTACTCGGAGCTCGCTTCGCTGCATCTGGAAGCCGTCAACAACCACTACGCCTATCCGCCCGGCGCATCGATCGAACAGGCCATGTCGTTTGCCCACCGCGCCATCCAGATGGGGCCGATGAGCCCGCATGCGCATCGCGCCTATGGCTACCTCAATTCGCGTCTCGGCAACACGGACGAAGCGATCCGCTGGATGCGCAAGGCCTATGAGCTCAACCCTTATGATCTCGGCATGGCTGCCGCCTATGGATACGGTCTGGTCTTCGCCGGCAGATATCAGGAAGGAACGCCGATCCTGGCCCACGCCGTCGAGACCTTCAGCGGCCACCCCACCTGGTGGGACTACGGGCTCTTTGTCGGAGCCTTCATGCAGGGCGACACGAAGAGGGCCGCGATTGCCAGCGAGTCGCTGAGAACCACGGCATCCAAATCGCATTACCTGGCCGCACGCCTGATCGGCGCCAAGATCTCAGGCCGCGACAAGCTCGCGAGCGAGCTGGCGAACGAACTGACAGC
Organism: Mesorhizobium album; assembly: GCF_033977205.1. Classification (NCBI taxonomy): domain Bacteria; kingdom Pseudomonadati; phylum Pseudomonadota; class Alphaproteobacteria; order Hyphomicrobiales; family Phyllobacteriaceae; genus Mesorhizobium; species Mesorhizobium album. The sequence goes on from NZ_JAVIIW010000064.1 coordinate 10,129, forward strand.
CGAATTCCCGAAATTTGCCGCCAATCCGCGAGCGATATTCGTCGACAGGAAATATCCCGCCGATCTTACCGACCGACTCGTGCAGTCCTTGCGTTCGGCCGGGATCGGCAACCCGAGCTGAGCGATCGCGGGCCGTTCGCTCGCACCGATTCCGAATTGGGTTCGATACCCGCTGTTGCCAGCTTCGGCAAAGCATGATGCCGAAATTCAATAAGTATTAGGGCTTGCTTCCGCTTTCAGTTTGGACTCACATAACCCCGTCGCGAAAATTTTACTTTCTATCGGTCCACCCAGGGAGCAATTCAGCCGCAATAAGGAATTGCCGCCCGTCTTGCCTCCTAGCGAATGAATTTGATTAAATTTGATGCTTCCCTCCCTTCATGTCGCCGAAAGCGGCACCGGCTCGAAGACGATCGTCTTCCTGCACGGCTTCGGTAGTTGCCATTCGATCTGGCGCGACGTGATTGCGCGGTTGGCGCCGAGTGTGAGGGCATTGGCCTATGATCTGCCCGGCCATGGATATTCCCTGGAGTACCAGGACGCAGGCGGCGCCAGGCATGCAGCGCTGGCCATCCTCGCGGATCTGGCCGCTCGCGGGCTCGGCAAGGTCCACCTCGTCGGCCATTCCATGGGCGGTGCAATCGCGACATTGATGGCGCTCGCCGATCCTGAAAGGGTGGCCACGCTGACCTTGCTGGCGCCGGGCGGCTTCGGCCCCGAGATCAACGGCCCGCTGCTGCGCCGCTATGCCGCCGCAGTCGACAGGACCGAGATCGGCGCTTGCCTTGCCGCGATGTCGGGACCGCGAAGCGTGCCTCCACGCAATGTGGTGGACGCGCTTTTCCAAATGCGCGAACGACCGGGCCAATTGCAGCGGCTTGTCAAGGCCGCGGCCGCGATGACGAAAGGCGAACGACAAGGGACCATCCCGCGGCAACAACTCGACACCCTCAACATGCCGGTTTTGGTGGTTTGGGGGACGGACGATCCCGTCCTGCCCGTCCACCAGGCCGAAAGTTTGCCGTCGCATTTCCACCTGCATCATGTGCTGGGGGCCGGCCATATGCTGGTCGAGGAAGCGCCTGACCTGATTGCGGAGATTGTGCGCCGCAACACACGCCGCCGCGGCAGGGCCCAGCGGCCGGCGTTAAAGCATGTCTCCCGAAAGGGGGGAACCGGTTTCGGGATTAAGACATGCGTAAAATCAAAAACCTAAAGCGCATGGAGCGAATCTGAAAGATCGCGACGCGCTTTAGGCGTGGCGGCAAGCTGACCGGCGCCATCCAGAGTGCATTTTGCCGGCGACTGTGTTAACTCGCTGTTAACCAACAACGAGGCAGTCGCCATGAAGGATTCAGGCGAGAAAATCACCCCGATCGAGCCGTCGCAGAGGCTGGCGGATGCGATTCGCGACGTCAAGAACGCCTTCGCCGACCGCGACGACGTGGTGGTCGACATGCGCGAAGCGCATCGCATGCGGCTCGAACTGCTGGCCGCCGAACTCGCTCCTGTCTTCGCCGGCGTGCCGGCGGACATCGATAATTTCGACTTCGCCGTCTCCTCTGGCCTGCAACCACGGCTGTGGATCGATGCCGTCAGCCATGTCGCCATGGGGCGGGATCGCCGCACCTTCCGCTTCCTCAAGGACACGCGCATCGGCCGCATGGTGCTGGCCGAATCGATCGATATGAAGCCCGTAGCGGACGCCGTGACGCGCTACGTGGCCGAGCGTGTCGTCGAGCGCCAGCGGATGATGGAAGGCGCGGTCGAGAGCGCCGTGCCCGGCCTGCACCGCGCCGAGGTCCAGGAAGCCGAGCCGCCGTTGCGATCCGCAACGCGCCGCAACGGCTGGACGACCTTCTTCGCCGGCCTTGGCTTGATCGCCGCCGGCGCCCTGGTCGGCCTGGCGGTGTCGCTCGTGCTGTTCTGGGACCGCATCGCCCAGATGAAGATCAGCTTCTGACGAGCTCACGAACCACCGGCATATCGGCGCCGAGCTCTATCACCTGGAGATCCGACGGCGGCAGCGCCGGGCCGGTCAGGCCGCGCCGTGTCAGGCGGATGTTCCAGTTGCCCTTTTCCCCGCCTATCTCGAACAGATTGTACTGAGCGGCAGGATGCTTGCCGCCCGGCGCCTGGCCGGCGGCGGCCACACCGACAACCGGCACTTTTGCGCCGCGCGGGCCGATGGTGAACAGCGAAGGCAGATGCGAATGGCCGTGCAGGACAAGCTCGGCGCCGTGCCGGCGGATGACCTTGTGGAAGCGCGCGATGCCGAACAGCCGCTTATGCTGCGAGACCGCGCCGCGCACCGGCGGATGGTGGATCATGATGGCGCGAAACAGCCCTTGCTTTGCCGTGTCGTCGAGGGTCTTGCCGAGCCGCTCCGCTTGGCCCTCCATGAAGAAGCCGTTGGCCATGAAGGGCGCGGTGGCCCGCGCCGTCGTGACGCCGATCAGCGCGACGTTGCCGCGCACGCGCAGATACGGAAAGGAATTGCGGTCGACCGGACTGTTGACGCCGTCGCCCGTCATCCACGGCGCCCACGACCGGCAGACCTTGTCGAAGGCGCCCGGCACATAAGCGTCGTGATTGCCCGGCACCACCGACACGTCGTCCGGCGACCCCAGCGTCTCCAGCCAGTGCTTCGCCATCTCGATCTCGCCGTCGAGCGCCAGGTTGACGAGATCGCCGGTGACGGCGAGGTGGTCGGGCGCGTTTGCCTTGATATCGGCAACGATCGTGTCGATGACAGCGTCATGCATATGCCGGCGGCGGTTGCGCTGCCAGTTGACGTAACCCAGCACGCGCTTGGACGCGAGGTCGCGATAGGTTACATCGGGCAGCGGCCCCAGATGGACATCGGAAATATGCGCGAGCCTGAACATGATCCCTTCTTAAGCGACGCGCTCGGGGCTTTCCACTCACCGTTTGCTGTCCGCTTGCGGTTTCTTGGATGACCGGCGCGGCCGACCCGGAACATGCGTTCCGCCAGACCGGCTGGCCGGGACTGCGCGCAAGGTTGTTCCATTTCTATTTCCTGCTGCGGCGGCCGATGACGCTTGGCGCGCGCGGCCTGGTCTATGACCGAAGCTCCAATTCGGTCTTCCTCATCCGTCACACCTATGTTCCGGGCTGGCAATTGCCGGGCGGCGGCGTCGAGGTGGGCGAGACGCTCGTGGAAGCGCTGGCCCGGGAATTGGCCGAGGAAGGAAACATCGCGCTGACGGCCCCGCCGGTGCTGAAATCGATGCATTTCAACCGCCGATCCAGCCGCCGCGACCATGTCGGCCTCTTCCTGATCGAAGCCTTCAGCCAGACGGCGCCGAAAATGCCGGACCATGAGATCGCCGAAGCGGCGTTTTTTCCGCTCGACCGTTTGCCCGAAGAGACAACTCCTGCAACGCTGCGGCGGATCGCCGAAATTTTCGGCGGCGAGCAGGCCTCCGGCTACTGGTAAGTCAAGCCGCTTTCCGGAACCGGCCGCGATCGTGCGGCGCTGCATAGTCCAGTTCCGGTCCCACCGGGATAATCCCCGTCGGATTGATCGATTTGTGGCTGCCGTAATAGTGCGACTTGATGTGATGAAGGTTGACCGTCTCTGAGACGCCGGGCACCTGGTAGAGGTCGCGCAGATAGTTCGACAGGTTCGGATAGTCGGCGATGCGGCGCAGATTGCATTTGAAGTGGCCGACATAGACCGGATCGAAGCGCACCAGCGTGGTGAACAGCCGCCAGTCGGCCTCGGTGATGCGCTCGCCGACCAGATAGCGCTGCTTCGACAGCCGCTCCTCCACCGTATCGAGTGCCGAGAACAGCTCGCCGAATGCCTCTTCATAGGCTTCCTGCGTGGTGGCGAAGCCGGTCCGATAGACGCCGTTGTTGATCGCTGGATAGACCAGCGCGTTGATCTTGTCGATCTCTGGACGCAAGGCGGCCGGATAGAAGTCGAGGCTCGCATCGCCCCATTCGTCGAAGGCGGAATTGAGCATCCGGATGATCTCGGAAGACTCGTTGTTGACGATGGTTTCCTCTTGTCTGTCCCAAAGCACCGGCACCGATACCCGGCCCGAATAAGCTGGATCGGCCTTGGCATAGATCTGGTGCAGATATTCGAGGCCGTAGAGCTTATCGCCGGTGGCGCCGTCCTCGGCTTTGAAGGTCCATCCGTTTTCGCCCATGAAATGGTGCACCACGGAGACGGAGATGATGCCTTCGAGCTTCTTCAAGACGCGGAAGATCAGCGTGCGATGCGCCCATGGGCAGGCGAGCGAAACGTAAAGGTGATAGCGGCCGGGCTCCGCCTTGAAGCCGCGCTTGCGTCCTTGCGCCGGCACGCCGTCGCGCGTCACCCAGTCGCGCCACTGCGCTTCGGCGCGCACGAACCTGCCGCTGCTGTCGGCAACGGTCGACCTGTCCTGCCATTTGCCTTCGATCAGCAATCCCATGCGAAAATCTCCTGCAGTTGCATGAGATTTAGGGGCATGGCCCGGAATGTCGAAGCCCTCGGGCGCTGAACAGTTCGTCAAACGACGCACCAGACCGTCAAGCCGCGGAAAGAAAAGGTCAAAAGCTCCGATTGCAGGCGAACAAAATTGGTGCTAGCGGAAGCGCCCATGTTCGACTTTGCCTCGATCCGGTTCGACCGACGACGAAAGGGCGCCCGCGCTTGACGAAGCGCTGACTGGCGAACGCTGCCGCTTGCAGCAAACCTTTCCCCGCATACCGGAACGCAAAGACCATGAGCCTTGCCGACGTGAAATATCTGCCGGAAACCCCGGCGCACGATCCTGAAATCGAAGCCATCAACGACGAAGCCTTCGGGCCGGGACGCTTCGCGCTTGCCGCCTACAAGATCCGCGAGGCCGGCGGGCATGACCGCTCGATGTCCTTCGTCGCAGTCAAGGAGGATATGGTGATCGCCTCCGTGCGCATGACGCGTGTCGCGGCAGGGGCCGGCCGCGCCATGATGTTGGGTCCGCTGGCCGTGCGTCCGACCTTCAAGAATTTGGGCATCGGCCGCCGGCTGGTCGCGATCGCGCTCGAAGCTGCTGCCAAGGCCGGCGCGCCGGCCGTCATGCTGGTCGGCGACGAGCCCTATTACGGGCCGCTCGGCTTCAAGCGCTTCCCGCGCGGCCAGATCACCATGCCGCGCCCGGTCGACCTCGACCGGTTGCTCCATCACGAGATCAAGCCCGGCGCGGTGGCTCGGTTCGTCGGCGAGGTCTGCCATGCGGACACGGCCCGCCTGCCCGAGCATCTTCCGGCCATGGCGTGACCCACGGGTCAAATCGCGCAGCGATTTGATCCCGCCAATCGCGAAGCGATTGATCCCGTCAATCGCCGGCGTAATCGATCCCGTCGATCGGGCGCCTCAATCGATCTTGTTGCGCCTCCCGGGCGGGCTTCGTAGCATGATGCCAAATCCTGGGAGGACGCCTGCATGAACCCGAATGGCCAGATCGCAATCGTCACCGGCGGGGGCTCCGGCCTCGGCGAAGCGACGGCGCGCGCCCTTGCCGCCAAGGGCGCCAAGGTTGCGATACTCGATGTCGGTGTCGAGCGCGCTGCGAAGGTGGCTGCCGATATCGGCGGCATCGCGGTTCAATGCGATGTGAGCAGCGGCGACAGCGGCACCGCCGCCATTGCCGAGGTAGCAGCAAAGCTCGGTGAGCCGCGCATCCTCGTCAACTGCGCCGGCATCGCCATTGGCGTGAAGACGATCGGAAAGGACGGTCCGCATCCGCTCGACCAGTACCGCAAGGTGATCGAGATCAACCTGATCGGCACCTTCAACATGATCCGCCTCGTCGCCGATCGTGCTGCGAAACTCGACCCGCTCGACGGCGGAGAGCGCGGCGTCATCGTCAACACCGCCTCGGTCGCGGCCTATGACGGCCAAATTGGCCAGGCCGCTTATTCGGCCTCCAAAGGCGGCGTCGTCGGCATGACGCTGCCGGTGGCGCGCGACCTCGCCCGCTCCGGCATTCGCGTCTGCACCATCGCTCCGGGCATCTTCAAAACGCCGATGATGGCCGGCATGCCGCAGGAGGTGCAGGATTCGCTCGGCGCCTCGGTGCCCTTCCCGCCCCGCCTCGGAGAGCCCACGGAATATGCAGCACTTGCCCTCCACATCGTCGAGAACCAGATGCTGAACGGCGAGACGATCCGCCTCGACGGCGCGATCCGCATGGCGCCGAAATAGAAGGCAATGACCGCGCCGCCGACCGGCGCCGGCGCCACCGCCGGCAAAACAGGGCCGTTGGCCGGCCTCAGGGTGATCGAGATGGCCGGCCTCGGCCCGGTTCCGCTCGCCGCGTTGATGCTGTCGGAAATGGGCGCCGAGGTGCTGCGCGTCGAGCGGGCGGACAGCAAGGAGCCGCTTCTGTCCTTGCCGGCAGCCTATGATCTCGATCGCCAGGGCCGCTCCATCCTCAAGCTCGACCTGAAACGGCCGGACGGCGCGGAACTTCTGCTGCGGCTTGCGGAGAAGACCGACATCCTCATCGAAGGCTTTCGCCCCGGCGTCATGGAGCGGCTGGGCCTCGGGCCCGATGTCGTGCTCGAGCGCAATCCGGCCTTGATCTATGGCCGCCTGACGGGATTCGGGCAGGACGGGCCGCTGTCGCGCCTAGCTGGCCATGACATCACCTATCTTGCCTATGCCGGCCTGCTGCATGCGATCGGCAGGCAGGGAGCGCCGCCCGTGCCGCCGCTCAACCTCGTCGCCGACCAGAGCGGCGGCGCCATGATGCTGATCGCAGGCGTGCTGGCCGCCCTCTTCCAGCGCTCGCGCACCGGCAAGGGCCAGGTGATCGACGCCGCCATGGTCGAGGGCGCATCGATGCTCGCGGCTCCAATCCACGCCTTCTTGGCAGCGGGCTTGTGGATCGATAGTCGAGGCCAGAACCTGCTCGATTCCGGGACGCCCTTCTACGACACCTACGAGACCGCCGACGGCCGGCATGTCGCCATAGGCTGCCTCGAACCCAACTTTTTCGCCGAGTTCGCAGAACTGCTGCCGCTCGACCAGCGTTTTGTCCGTAGCCAATATGACAGGACATTATGGCCTGAGATGCGTGCCGCCATCGCTGACGGGATCAGAAAGAAGACGCGCGACGAATGGGCCGATGTTTTTGGCTCGACCGATGCCTGCGTCGCGCCGGTTCTTTCCTTGACCGAAGCCAGGGACCACCCTCACAATCGCGCGAGGCAAAGCTTCGTGAGATCCGGCCGGCTTGAGCGTCCGGCCCCGTCGCCGCGCTTCTCGCAGGCCTCTCAAACGCTTGCCGCGGTGCCGACCGCGGCCGACTGCCAACCGGCAAGCGTGCTGGCGCGCTTCGGCGTCGACGAAAGCGAGATCGAAGCCCTTGCCAGGTCCGGCCTGTTTGGCCAATAAACCGGAGAACAGAAATCAACTTATCGCGGTGAGCACTTGACAGAAACCAGGAAGGATGTCATCCGCGAGACCGACGCCGAGGCTGTCAGGCTGGCGAAGACGCTGATCCGCTCGGCCCGCTTCGGCGCGCTGGCGGTGATCGAAGCCGGCACCGGCGCGCCGCTGGCAAGCCGGGTCGGCGTCGCGACCGACATCGACGGCGCGCCGCTGATCCTGATCTCGATGCTGTCCGCGCATACCGGCGCGCTTCTCGCCGATCCTCGCTGCTCACTTCTCGTAGGCGAACCCGGCAAGGGCGATCCGCTCGCGCATCCGCGCATCAGCCTGATGTGCCGGGCGCTGCGGCTGGAACGTGGATCGGCCGATCACGTCCGCGCCGAACGGCGCTACCTCAACCGCAATCCGAAGGCGAAGCTCTATGTCGGGCTCGGCGACTTCTCGATATTCAGGCTCGAGCCTGATCGCGCCAGCCTGAACGGCGGCTTCGGCAAGGCCTATCTTCTCAATCGCGCCGACCTGATCACAAGCGGCCCGGTCGTCGAAGAGCTCGCCGCCAGCGAACAGTCGGCGCTTGACCACATGAATGCCGACCATCGCGATGCGCTTTGCCTCTATGCGCGCCATTTCGGCCGGGCCGAAGGCGACGGCTGGATCGCCACGGGTTTCGATGCCGACGGCATGGATCTGGTAGCTTCGGATGCCACCTGCAGGGTCTTCTTCCCTCGGCCTCTCGGCACGACGCATGAGCTGCGGGCCGTGCTGGTGGAGATGGCAAAGACCGCGCGCGCCGCCGGCCAGGCACAGTAGCGAAAGTTAATTGCCCCGGACCGAAAGCAACTCTTGAGATTTAGATAAAATGATCTACCTTTTGTTGCGGCGCTGATTCAGCGGCGCTTTCTGACCTGAACACTATGGAATCAGCCACCATTGCCCCCATGGCGGCTGGATGAGCCAGAAACCATGGGGGATCTATGATCTCGAACAAGCTAGTCGCCAACGCCGAATCGGCTGCTGCGTTTCTGACGCTCATGGGCAATGAAAAGCGGTTGTTGATCGTAAGCTATCTGATCGACGGCGAAATGTCGGTCGGTGCAATCGCCGAGAAAGTCCAGTTGAGCCAGTCCGCTCTGTCGCAGCATCTGGCCAAGCTGAGGGCGCTCGATATCGTCGAGACGCGTCGCGATCGCCAGATGATCTATTATTCCTGCAAGTCCGACGCGGTGCGCGAGCTGCTTCGCATGCTGGAAGGCATTTTCGGCGACGGCGATCTGTCCCAGATGGCCTACCGGATGCGTCGCGCCGGGGCTTGACCCTCGCTGTCCAAAGCCTCTTACCTCGCTGACAATCTTTGTCGGCGAGACTTGCATGAACCTCATCCGCATCGACGATCCGCAAGATCCGCGTATCGCCGCCTATCTCGACATTCGCGAGCGCGACCTTGTCGGTCGCCATGGGCGCTTCGTCGCGGAAGGCAAGGTGGTGCTGGATCTCCTGTTGTCGGCCGGACGCTTCGCTGCTGAATCGGCCCTCATCCTCGAAAACAGGCTGGCGGGCCTGGAGGCGGTCTTGCGCAAGGCACCGGCTGACTTCCCGGTCTATGTCGCCAAGGGGGAGGTGATCGACCGGATTGCCGGCTTCCACATGCACCGCGGCATATTGGCGATCGGCGTTCGGGGCGCTTCTCAACCCGCCGAAGTCCTGCTCGGAACCTTGCCCGCAAGCGCGCTGGTCGTCGTCCTGGTCGGCATTTCCAATCACGACAATATTGGCTCGATCTTCCGCAACGCCGCCGCCTTTGGCGCCGACGCCGTGCTTCTCGATCCCACCTGCTGCGATCCGCTCTACCGCAAGGCGATCCGCGTTTCGGTCGGCGCGGCGCTGAAGGTTCCCTTCGCGTCCTTCGGCGACACCGTGAACTTGATCGCAACGCTCGACCGGCTGGGCTTCAGCCAGTTCGCCCTTTCACCACGCGGCGAAACCGACATTCGCGCCGCGGAAAGAAAGTCGCGGCTGGCGCTCTATCTCGGCACCGAAGGCGAAGGCTTGCCTGAAGCCCTGCTCAACCGGCTGCGGACTGTACGGATCGGCATGGCCGAAGGGTTCGACAGCTTGAACGTTGCCGCCGCTTCAGCCATTGCCCTGCATCACTTCTCGAAACGATAGCCGCCCGACGACGAGGAAAGCGCCGCTCGGCTGCGCGGCCTTTGGCTCAACTGGTTGAGTTGGTCTTTTGCAGGGCCCTTACGCGGTCGGCGAGGCTGATGCCGCGCTCGCCGGCGCCCGGTCGTCCGTCGCGAGGGGTCGCCAAGGCCTTGGCGATTGGCGAATCCGGCCCGTCCAGCTTCATCGTCAGGTTGACGACCTCGGCCGCCAGCTCGTTCATCTGTTCGCGAAGCGCAGCGCGGCGCGCGTCGCCTGCTTGTTCGGGCTTTGCCGTTTCGAGCGCGGCAAGATCGGTCTTGAGCCGCTTGTTCTCACGCGCGAGCGCCGTCAGCCTCGCCTCCAGCCGCTCGCGATCGCCCTCGAGCTTGGCGATGGCCTTGTCGATGCCTTCGGCCTCGCCAGCCTGATTCGCCCCGCCATTTGCAGCGGGGCCCTGCTTAGGGCGTTCGCGCATCCGGGCAAGCTCCTTTTCGCGCCGGTCTAGCTTTTCCTCACGGTCGGCAAGGGTTGCAAGCAGCCGTTCGACCTTCCTGTCGAGCTCGGCTGCGCGCTTCTTTTCCATCTTGAGCGCGTCTCTGGCCGCCTTGCCTTCCGCGGCGATTTCCTGATTGCGGCGGTCCGCCTCCTTGCGCTGGCTGCGTAGCACCGCAATGTCGTTGGCGAGCTTGTCCAGTTCCGACTCGCGGGCCACGAGCTCGATCTGGCGGCTGCTGGAAGCGAAGCTGGCGTCGTCGTACATCTGCTCGAGCTTCTGCTGCTCCAATGCGCGCTTCTCCAGGGAGCGCTCGGTCTGCGCCAGCTTTTCTGACAGGTTGTGCAGTTCTTCCTCGCGCCGCCTGAGCTCTTCAGTCTTGGCCTGCAGATCGGAAAGCGCCTGGTTCTTGTCCTTTGTCTCGACCGCCAGTCCCTTCAGGGCTTCGCGGCCGCGGCCGATCTCGACCAGTTGCTCGGCCACCTTCTCCTTCAGGCTCTTGATGTTCATCTCCAAGCGGCGCGTGTTCATTGCGAACTCGGCGCGAACCCGGTCCTTTTCAGCCTGGATCTCGGCGGGCGTCAGCGGCATCGAGGCTTCGAGGCGCCTGCGCGTCAGAACCACGGCCCGCCGCCATACGGCCGGCGCGACCAGCGATACCAGGAAGACGGCGCAGAGAAAGCCGAGTGCGAAGAACAGTATCGACTGGACCAAGGTGGACTACCCGATATGCGAGGGCCGATATGCGAGGGCGGCAACCCGCCAATGCCCGACTGTGCCACCTTGGCATGGCGGAAATCCAGTGCCGCGGCAAGAGCATGCCGCGGCGCGAGCAGGCTTATCCGAGCAGTTGTGGCAATCCGGTCCCGTCAGAACGGATTCCAGGTCGGCCGTTCCGTCAGCTTGAGATAGCCGAGATTGACGCCGAGCCGAGCGCCGACGCCGGTGCGGATCGGAACGATGAGGACCCTGTTGCTCTGCAGCACGTTGAAGCCGACGCCTGCCACGACATAGGCTGACCCGGCGACGCCGCCGAAGCGGTTGTAGAGGCTGCTGATGTCGTCCAGATTGTAGACAAGCATCATCACGCGCGACCCTTCGCCGCCGAAGTCCCAGCCGAGCGACGGGCCTTGCCAGAACACCTTATGGTCGCCGGCGTTCTTGGTGTAGAGCGTGCCTTCGCCATAGGTCAGGCCGCCGATCAGCGCGCCGGATCCCTCCTCGCCGAGCAGATAACCGTTGGGCAGGCCGTAGGATGCGAAGATCTTTTCGACCACGGTGGCGAGACCGCCCGACGTCGCGCCGAAGAACTTGTGGCCGGAATCGATGATCTCCTGCGCTGTGTATTCCTGGGCCCGCGAAGCGGAGGTTGAGAAAATGACAGCCCCCATGAGGGCGATCGTCATGGTGAGGACGCGGACGAGTGTCCGGTCATAGAATCGGGAAAACATGCTTCCAAATCTCCGTCAGGGAGCACTTTCGCCGACGCCTCGTACCCCTACGGCTCTTGGCGGCCGTTTCGAGATGACTATCACTGGCAAACTATGCCGTAATCCTTTTTCAACCATTAAGCTGGCGCAGGAAGATGGCGGTTCGAAGGCTGACGACATGGCCTTTTTGGCCTCGTTTCCCTGCGTAAATGCACCATTTTCGCCACCCGCGGCTGCGGATTTGTTGATGCGCGGGCGGGCGCTGTGTATTCAGAAAGCCTTGGAAAAGAGCGTGATTCGCGTGGCGGGCGCGAATCGGACGCTCGGCCATGAATATGTGAACTAGCAGGGATTTCTCCGATGGCCGAGCTCTTCACCCTCTCCGCCCCCGATCTGGCGGCGCTTCTGTGCAGCCGCGTCTGCCATGACATCATTTCGCCGGTCGGCGCCATAAACAACGGCCTCGAGCTGCTCGACGAAGGCGGCGCCGATGAAGACGCCATGAAACTGATTCGCCAGAGCGCCAGGAACGCCTCGGCGCGTCTGCAGTTTGCCCGCATCGCCTTCGGTGCCGCCGGCTCGGCCGGCATGATGATCGACACCGGCGACGCCGAGGCCGTCGCCATCGCCTTCCTGAAGAACGAGAAGCCGCAGCTGGTCTGGAACGGAGCCCGCGCGCTGCTGCCCAAGAACAAGGTCAAGCTTTTGCTCAACCTCATTCTTGTCGCCAACGCGGCCATACCGCGCGGCGGCAAGCTGGTGGTCACGCTGGAGAACCTCGAGACCGAGCCGCGTTTTTCGCTGTCGGCCAGCGGCCCGATGCTGCGCGTGCCGCCGAAATTCCTAGAGCTGCATTCCGGCCACAAGCCTGAGGAACCGATCGACGCCCACTCGGTCCAGCCCTACTACACGCTGCTTCTGGCGCGCGAGGCCAACATGACGATCTCGATCCATGCGACCGCCGACGAGATCGTATTGACGGCCACCTGAGGCAACGGCCAAGAACAGGCCAAGTATTTATTTCCCCTGATATTGCCGCTTGCGGCGCGAGCGAAGCATTCGCCCGCCAATTGTCGTTGTATCGGGTCGGCAGCGAAAACCCGCGCAGCGCGCCTCTTTGGAAAAACTTTACCTAACGGCTTTTCGGCTTCTTTACCAGATTGCTCTAGGGTGGCCCACGGTTACCGCAGATTGCCGGTTCGGCAGATGGCGAAGAGGACCCGGAAATGAAGCGCTGCCTGTTTGTGGACGATTCCAGCGTCATCAGGAAGGTTGCAAAGCGTATCCTTGGCGGCTCGGACATGATGGTTAGCGAAGCCGCCACCGGGCTTGATGCTCTCGATATCTGTGCTACCGACATGCCGGACGTTATCGTCATCGATGGCGGGTTGGCCGACATGCCGGCCGCGGATCTCATTCGTCGCATCCGCGGCATGGACGCCGCGGTCAAGCCACAGATCCTGGTATCCCTGGTCGAAGTCGATGTCGGCGCGATCATGCGTGCGAAACGTGCCGGTGCCCAGGGCTATCTGCTGAAGCCCTTCAACCGGGCACAGCTGCTTGAGAGCTTCCGTGCCCTGAAGATCGCCGCCTGATCTAAAACGCGTCGCGTCGAAACGGCGGCGATCGCACGCATGAAAAAACCCGGCTGAAGCCGGGTTTTTCGTATGAATTTCCTAACCTTAGCTCAGGCGCTGACGCGGATGTCTTCCGGCTCGCGCAGCACGTAGCCGCGACCCCATACGGTCTCGATGTAGTTCTGGCCGCCGGACGCCGCGTCGAGCTTCTTGCGCAGCTTGCAGATGAAGACGTCGATGATCTTCAGTTCCGGCTCGTCCATGCCGCCATAGAGGTGATTGAGGAACATTTCCTTGGTGAGCGTCGTGCCCTTGCGCAGCGAGAGCAGCTCCAGCATCTGATATTCCTTGCCGGTCAGGTGCACGCGCTGGCCGCCGACCTCGACGGTCTTGGCGTCGAGATTGACCACCAGGTCGCCGGTGGTGATGACCGACTGGGCATGGCCCTTGGAGCGGCGCACGATGGCGTGGATGCGCGCCACCAGCTCGTCCTTGTGGAACGGCTTGGTCATGTAGTCGTCGGCGCCAAAGCCGAGGCCGCGCACCTTGTCCTCGATGCCGGCCATGCCGGAGAGGATCAGGATCGGCGTCTTGACCTTGGAAAGCCGAAGCGTGCGCAGCACTTCGTAGCCCGACATATCGGGAAGATTGAGATCGAGAAGGATGATATCGTAGTCGTAGAGCTTGCCGAGATCGACCCCTTCTTCGCCGAGATCGGTCGTATAGACGTTGAAGCTTTCCGATTTCAGCATCAGCTCGATGCTTTGTGCGGTTGCACTGTCGTCTTCAATCAGCAGAACACGCATTTCATTCCCCTTTTCTGCTGCCGGACCGTGTCACGACCCGTCCGGGCCCGGAGCAGGTGATTGCCTGAACAGAAGGTGCCACCGACTGGTTAACAAATCCTAATTTCGTGCCGGACACGATATCAGATTTTTTAACCCCTTTCTACACCTACTTGAATCTAATAACGAATCGCAGACCCAAACCGCTAATGCACCACATTAATAAGTCGGCCTAAGTGACTCCAGAGACTCGCAGGCCGCGTTTCCCGCCACAGCCGGAATTTTTACCCGGCCTTAAGTCCTCGCCCGTATGATTAACAATGCCCGTAAACGAATGGTTACCACCGGCAAAAATCTTTAGGGCTTTGTTTCCCATAGCCTTGGGAATGTCGGGGGAAACGGGTGACGCTTGGGCCCTTCCAGGCCGATGGGACGATACGCAGGTGTGCGTTTGCGGAGTACCGAGTCATGAAGTCACGTGAAAACCTCGTTCGGCTGAAGCAGTTTCAGGTGAATGAGAAACGGCGCCAGCTGTTGCAGCTGGACATGATGATCGCCGAGTTCGAACGCATGGCCGTCGAGTTGGAGGCCCAGATCGCCGCCGAAGAGAAAAAAGCCGGCATCACCGACATCAACCATTTTGCCTATCCGACCTTCGCCAAGGCGGCGCGCCTGCGCCGCGACAACCTCAGGAACTCGCAGGGCGACCTCGCCCAGCAGCGAACCATGGCCGAATCACTACTCGGCGAAGCTGAAGCGGAGCTGTCCAAGGCGGAGATGCTGGAATCGCGCGACAGCAAGATCCGCGACGCGGAAGTGGGCGGCCGCAGCGCCATGATCGGCTGAGCCGAACGCGCCTCCTCGTTACCGGGATCCGCCGGCATCGCCGTTGAAATCGCGCCGCGAGGGGCTGAGCCCTCGCCCACGTCAAGGCAGCACTGCCATATCGTCCTGACGGTTCGCCGATGCCCTGGCGCGGGCATCCTTGATGTCGGGCGCATGTTCTTCCGCCCAGGAGCGTATCTGGCTAAGCAGCCCCGCCAGGTTCTGGCCGAGCTCCGTCAGCTCGTATTCGACCCGCGGCGGGATAACCGGATAGACCTCGCGCCGGACAAGCCCGTCGCGCTCCAGCACACGCAGCGTCTGGGTCAGCATTTTCGGCGTGATGCCTTCCAGCTTGCGTGCCAGCTCGCCATTGCGCATCCGGCCGCGTCGCAACGCGCAAACGGTCAGATAGACCCATTTGCTGGCCAGCATTTCGAGCACGGTATGCGACGGGCAAGTGCGCCGGAACGCGTCGTAACCGAGGGGAGCGCCTTCACTATCCATAAGGTGCCTATATATCGACAAGGTGCATACTAGACAATAGAATATTACTTTCCAAATGATAGCGGCGTATCAACCAAGAAGGAGGCTTCGATGCATGCCGTTATCCAGAACTCCGTCGGCGGACCCGACGTCCTCTTCCTCGCCGAGCGGCCAGACCCCTCGCCCGAGCCTGGCGAGGTGCTGATTCGTGTTGCGGCGGCGGGCATCAACCCTGTCGACGGCGCCGTGCGCGGCGGCTTTTATCCGCTGCTTGGCGAGCCGCCCTTCATTCTCGGCTGGGATATTTCCGGAACCGTCCAGGCGCTAGGCGCCGGCGTGACCGACTTCAACGTCGGCGACGAGGTGTTCGGCATGCCGCGCCTTCCCAAACAGGCCGGAGCCTATGCCGAGCTCGCAGCCGCGCCGGCGGACGAGATCGTTATCAAGCCGGCCGGCATCGATCATGCCCATGCGGCTGCGCTGCCGCTCGCCGGCCTCACCGCCTGGCAGGGACTTGTCCGCCACGGCGGCCTGCAATCCGGCCAGCGTGCGCTGATTCATGCCGGCGCCGGCGGCGTTGGCCATCTTGCCGTGCAGATCGCCAAGGCCCGCGGCGCCTATGTCGTCTCGACCGCAAGCCCGGACAAGCTCGACTTCGTACGCTCGCTCGGCGCCGACGAGGTCGTCGACTACACCAAGGGTGATTTCACCGAGAAGGCCAACGGCTTCGATCTGGTGCTGGAGACGGTTGGCGACGACCACGCCGAGGAATCGCTGAAGGTGCTGCGCGACGGTGGCGTGCTTGTGTCGCTGCTCAACGTCAACGACACGACAAGGGCAAACGCAAAGGAGCGGAATATCCGCGTCGAGCGCATGTCGGTGAAGCCTGACCGCGAAGGCCTTGCCGAGCTTGCCGGGCTGGTCGATGCAAAGAAACTGTCGCCTCATGTGGCGAAGGCTTTCCCGCTCGATCAAGCGGGCGCCGCCCATGCCTTCCTTGCCACCCGGCCGATCGGCAAGGTCGTGCTGACGATCTGACCAAAGCATGTCTCCCGAAAGTGGGAACCGGTTTCGGGAAAAAGACATGCGTAAAATCAAAAACCTGGAGTGAGTCTAAGATCGCGATGCGCTTTGGAAGGCCTCCGGAAAAGCGAAGGGCGCGGAATTCCGCGCCCTCGCTTGTAGTTCCAGGACGTTGTGAAGCGTCCTAGTGCCGGTATTGCTGGATCCGCGTCGTGCGCAGCCCGGCAAGGCCATATTCGTCGATCGATGCCTGCCAGGAGAGGAATTCCTCGGTAGTGAGCTTGTAGCGTTGGCAGGCCTCTTCCAGGCTGAGCAGTCCGCCGCGTACCGCCGCGACCACTTCCGCCTTGCGCCGGATGACCCAGCGCCGTGTGTTCGTCGGCGGCAGATCGGCTATCGTAAGAGGGCTGCCGTCAGGCCCGATAACATATTTGACTCTAGGTCTAACCAGATCGGTCATCGTACTCTCTACTAAAAACTCAAAGACCCAATCCCCGCCACAGTACCGCCACAGCTTTAAAAATTGCCTAAGCGAACCCTAATGACTAGGTAAGGTTCGTGAACGTCACGTTAGGTTTTTGTTCGGCATTTGAGACAATCGCGGTCGCGGCCTCGATTTCGCCGACAAAAATCGCTTTGGCGGCCAAGCTGGCGCACCCGCAGCGCTTGACCTATATTCCGGCGATTGGCAGCCTGCGCCACGCAGATTGAAAGAACCATGAACAGCCTCGATCTTCCCGGACGCCCAGAAAACACCCGCGTCGTCGTCGCCATGTCGGGCGGCGTCGATTCGTCGGTTGTTGCCGGCATCCTCAAGCGCGAAGGCTATGATGTCGTCGGCGTCACCCTGCAGCTTTACGATCATGGCGCGGCGACGCACCGGCCAGGGTCGTGCTGCGCCGGCCAGGACATCGACGACGCCCGCCGCGTTTCCGAGACGCTCGGCATTCCGCATTACGTGCTCGACTATGAAGAGCGCTTCCGCAAGGCGGTCATCGATCCTTTCGCCGAGAGCTATGTCGCCGGCGAGACGCCGATTCCGTGCGTGTCCTGCAATCAGACGGTGAAGTTCGCCGACCTTCTGGCCACCGCGCAGGACCTCGGCGCCGACGCTCTGGCGACCGGCCACTACATCCGTTCCCGCGCCAACGGCGCGCATCGCGCGCTCTACCGGCCGGTCGATGCCGACCGCGACCAGAGCTATTTCCTGTTCGCCACCACGCAGGCGCAGATCGACTATCTGCGTTTCCCGCTCGGCGGCCTCTCCAAGCCGCAGGTGCGGGCGATCGCCGAGGAAATGGGGCTGACGGTCGCCGCCAAGCAGGACAGCCAGGACATCTGCTTCGTGCCGCAGGGCAAATATTCCGACATCATCGCCAAGCTGAAGCCGGCGGCCGCCAATCCGGGCGATATCGTCCATATCGACGGCCGCGTGCTCGGCCGCCATGAAGGCATCCTGCGCTATACGATCGGCCAGCGCCGCGGCATCGGCATCGCTTCCGGCGAGCCGCTCTATGTCGTCCACCTTGACGCCGACCGGGCGCGCGTCGTGGTCGGCCCGCGCGAGGCGCTGGAGACGCACAAGATCTATCTGCGCAACATGAATTGGCTTGGCGACGGCCCCCTCTCGGACGTCCCATCCGGCGGGATCGAGCTGTTTGCAAAAGTCCGCTCGACCCGGCCGCCGCGCCCGGCCGTCCTGCATCATCGCGACGGCGTGACCTCGGTCGAGTTGGTCGACGGCGAATCGGGCATCGCCCCCGGACAGGCCTGCGTGCTCTATTCCGACGACGGCAACGAGGCGCGCGTCTTCGGCGGCGGCTTCATCGAGCGCTCCGAGCGCGGCGCCGAGGCCGAGGCGATGCTGTCCAAGCTTGCGCAGCAGCCCGCGCACGTCCCCGCCGAGTAACCAACGCCCTTCGATCGACTGGGCGCTTCAGGTCGGATTGTCCTTGCGGACTGCTCAGTCCGGCGAGCCGCTGTGCGTCACCGTGCCCGCCGTCAGGATGCGCAGCACCCTGATCGCTTCCTCGCCGTCGGTGCGCGGTTCGGCGCGCGTCTCGATGCACTGCATGAAATGCGCGAGCTCGCGCGTCAGCGGCATGCCTTCGCCGACCGCCACGTAAGAAGGTTCGTTGGCGGTGAAGGCCCACTGGCCGCTGTCCTGCCAGACCGCGTGCCGGTAGACGGCAAGCTTGCGCTCCCACGGCTCGACGTCGTCGAACACTGCCATCGCCTTCGTGCCGACCACGGTCAGCCGCCGCTCGCGATAGGGGTTGAGACGAGAGGCGAAGAGATGACCGCGCAGCCCGTTGGGAAAGCGCATATGCAGATGGGCGAAGTCGCTGAGATTGTCGAGGAGTGCGGCGCCCTCGCCCCTGACCTCGATCGGCTCGGTGCCGGTGATCGCAAGGATCATCGACAGATCGTGCGGCGCCAGGTCCCAGAGCGCGTCGTTTTCGGTGTGGAACTTGCCGAGCCCGAGCCGGTGCGAGTGGATATAGCGCACCTCGCCGAGCTCGCCATTGTCGATCAGCGCCTTCAGTGTCTCGAAGGCGGGATGGAAGCGCAGCACATGGCCGACCATGAAGACGCGGCCATTGGCCCTCGCGGCCTGCACCGAGCGCTCGGCATCGGCGACGGTCAGCGCGATCGGCTTCTCGACCAGCACGTCCTTGCCGCTTTCGACGGCGCGCACCGCCGTGTCGGCATGGAATTGCGGCGGCAGCGCCATCACGATGGCATCGACATCGGTGCGTTCGAACAGCTTGTCCGGCTCGATCGCCAGGCAGTCCTGCTCGCTGGCAAAGCCTTCGGCGCGTGCGCGGTTCGCGTCGGAAACCGCATGGAGCGCGCCGAGCGCCTTGAGGGTGCGGATGTGGTTGCTGCCCCAGTATCCGCAACCGAGGACTGCGATGCGCGGCTTCATTCGTCCAAACTCTAGAATTTCATGGCCGAGACATAGCGACGTGCCCCGTCGAACTCAACCCCGGCGCATGCGCTTGGTATCTGTCCGGCAAAGCTTTTTCGGGGATGAGATTATGCCGGCTTGGCGATCGCATCCAAGCTTGACAGGCTTGCCCCGCCAACCTTATATCCGCGCGACCTTGGCGAACGCCTCGAAATTGCCCGCGATCTCGGGCGGTTCATCGAGCCTCTTCGCCGCTCCTGGCGGAGTAGCTCAGTTGGTTAGAGCACGGGAATCATAATCCTGGGGTCGGGGGTTCAAGTCCCTCCTCCGCTACCACCTCAAACCCACTATCGTACGTAATAGTTGGGCTGTGGCGGCCGCCTAATGCAGCGTGCTTTTCGGCATAGCGCGCGTTGGGGAATGCGCCGCCGCCGATAAGGGCGGCAAGCTTGCCTTTCACCTCGATCTCGAAGCCTTCACGTGCAGGTTTGGGGTGCACCGTGACGCTGTGAACAAGCACTATCGAAACCGACGACGGGACCCGGATCGCGTTCTCGGTCGAAGGCGTCGGCACCCCTCGCGAAGCGGAGCCGATCGTCGATCTGGCCGTGCGGATCGATCTTCTGACAGCGGCAGGCCCATATTTCTGGGTCAACGCGAAGCCGGCATGGGGCTCCGGCTACGCAGACCTGGCCGCGAACAAGATACACGTTGAGGTCTATCTTCATTGATGCGCGCGGCCGGGGCTCAACCGCGCGACCGAGAAAAAGTCTCGGCAAGACCGATGAATTTCCCGGTGGCCTGCAGTCTCCATCACTTGAACGATCGGCAGAGCTCAGGAGGCTTGAACCCCATGTCGTCGGACAATGGATTGCTTCGAGGAAAGCACGTAGTGGTGCTGGGTGCTAGTCGCGGTGTAGGCCGTGTGATCGCGGAGCGCGCGGCCGCAGAGGGAGGCCAGGTCCTGGCGGTCGCCAGGGACAAGCGCGGCCTGGTCAACTTCACAAACGGAACGATCAATACTCTGGCGTTGGATGCCGCGTCGGAGTCAGCGCCGACCAAGGTGTTTCGGAACATCCGTCCGGAAATACTAGTCATTTGCGGCGGCGCAACGCCGCCAGCCCTTCCGGTCTCCCAGCTCAACTGGAATCAATTCGCGGTCAACTGGGAGGTCGACACCAAGATGGCCTTCCTATTCTCCCGCGAAGCGCTGCGCATGCCGCTGGCACCGGGCTCGGTTGTCGTGATCATCTCCAGCGGAGCCGGACTAGGCGGATCGCCGATCTCTGGAGGCTACGCCGGGGCCAAGCGCATGCAGATGTTTCTCGCCAAATACTGCCAGGCTGAATCGGATCGCCTCGAGCTCGGCATCCGCTTCGTGGCGCTCGTCCCTTCCCGCGTCATGCCGGAGACGGAACTCGGGCAGGTTGCGGTGAGCGGGTACGCCCGTTACCTCGGCATCCCGCCGGAAAAGTTCCTTGAAAACATGGGTCCGCGGCAGTCGCCCGCGGACGTCGCCCAGGCGGTAATCGAGACTGCGTTGAGGCCTCCGGAGGGGGTAGGACCGATTTTTACGATCTCAGCCAATGGACTCACCCCAACTACCTGAAGGAAGATCCTGGCCGCCGCGGTCCCTAAGGAATTTCATGAGAGACAAGACGCCCATAAATACTTGCGAGTCCATCAGCGGAAATCTACGCCGGCGCTCGCGCCACGCGGGAGAGCCAACGCGCAAGGTGGTGGCCGTCGACGCATGGGCGTGTTGTGCAGGCTCGTATCCGAGCCGATCGGCGCGCGAGTGCGGGGGCGACGACCGTCGGTAACCTGCCGGATATCGAGTACACCTATTCAGTGGGCGGGATTGAATATCGAGGGCGCAGGATTGGCGTGGCCGGATTGGCACCCGACAGCCCGAAGGTGGAGGCTGTGCTCGAACGGTATCATGTCAGTAAGCGCGATTTTCCCCGCACCTTTTGCCATTGAGTGGGTTGATGCATGAGGTGTCCACCAAAATAGGTGGACACCAAGTTATGGAAGAAGATGAGCAGAAACTGCGG
>NZ_JAVIIW010000065.1:0-31008 GCF_033977205.1 Mesorhizobium album
CGTGTTGAACAGCGCGGTGACGTCGCCCGTTGCTGTGCCGGTGATGCCCGCCGTTTCGCTGGCGTCACCGACCAGCGCGTCCTCATCGACCGTCGCCGTCTTCTGTGTCACCGTCGCCGTCGGCTGGTCGTCGATGATGCTCAGCGTCAGCCCGTTGCCGGCCGCCGTCACCTTGGAGCCGTCGAAGTCCTTCGCCTGGATCAGTGAACTGATGTCGAGTGAGGCCGTCCCTTCCGGGGAGCCGTTCTGCGGCGTTTCGTCGTCGATCGGCGCCGAAAGCGTGAAGGTGTAGGCTCCCGTCGCCTCGGTCAGCGCCAGCGTGAACACGACAGTCGTCCCCGCCTTGGCGGTCAGCGTGTCGATGCCGCCGGCGCTCGCCACCGAGTAGGTCAACGCAACCCCGCCGGAATGCAGAGCCTTCAGGCCACTGGTGTCGGTCAACAGTGTGTATGTAAGCGGCGTGTCCGCGCCCGTGTTGAACAGCGCGGTGACGTCGCCCGTTGCTGTGCCGGTGATGCCCGCCGTTTCGCTGGCGTCACCGACCAGCGCGTCCTCATCGACCGTCGCCGTCTTCTGTGTCACGGTCGCCGTCGGCTGGTCGTCGATGATGGTCAGCGTCAGCCCGTTGGCGGCTGCGTTGGCCGTGTCGCCGGCGCCAAAATTGCCGTCCTTATCGGTCGCCTGGATGAGCGCGCTGACGTCGAAGGAGAACGTGCCCTCCGGTGAGCCGGTTTGCGGCGTTTCCTGATCGATCGGCGCCGAAAGCGTGAAGGTGTACGCTCCCGTCGCCTCAGTCAGCGCGAGCGTGAACACAGTTGTCGCTCCCGCGCTCGCGGTCAGGGTGTCGACGCCGCCGGCGCTCGCCAGTGAATAGGTCACCGCGGTTCCGCCCGAAGTCAGCGCCGGCAGGGCTGCGGCCAACTGCGTCGGCGTCAAGGGCGCCAGCCGGAAAGTGAGCGGCGTATCGACGCCGGCATTGAACAGGTTCGACACATTGCCGGTGGCCGAGCCGCCTTTACCCGTTTCGCCGGTATCGCCGACCAGCGCGTCCTCGTCGACCGTTGCTGTCTGCGTGTTGGCGCTCGCGGTCGGCACGCTGTCCTCGAAGATGATGTTCGAGCCGACTTCCGTGTGGTCGTTGGTCGTCAGGGTCTGCGTTTCCGTGACATTGAGAATGTCGAAGCCGGGCGTGTTGCCCGGAGGCATGATGTTCTCGACCAGGAACTGGTCGAACTGCGCGCCGTTCAGGGACGTGAACGCGATCTTTTCCCCGGCTGTGAGGCCGTTGACTATGCCGTTGGGTGCGCTGGTCGTGCCGCCGAAGGTGATGCCGTTGTTGCCGGTGGTCCGCGCCGACGAGGCGACCAATGTCCCGCTGCTGTTGTAGACATCGATTTCGCCGAGCGCGATCGTGTTCGTGGAGGTGTTCGTCTGCGTGCTGCCGAAGATGGCAGCAGATTCGTTCTGGGCGATGATCTTGACGTTGATCAGACTATTGGTGGGGGTCACCTGGCTGATGTCGAAGCTCGCCCCCGTGCCTTCGATATAAACGAGGCTGTTGAGCGTGCCGTCGGTGAGGAATGTCTTGTCCTTGGTGTTGCCGCCGGTGAAGCTCGACACGAAATCGAAGCGCAAGGCCCCGCCAGGGGTGATCGACTGGCTGTTACTGCCGTCGCCGCTCGAACTGGTGTTGACGGTGTCGGGGTTGGCCGAGCTCCCGTCGAGCCCGGTCATGAGCACAGACGATGCCCCACTGCTGCTGGTGAACGCCAACCAGTAGTTCTGCCCCGGATTCTTGGTGCCGATGTTGAAAGACTCGGTGGAACTGGACGATCCGCTGACATAGACGAGGCCCTTGAGATCGAGGGTGTTCGCGTCCTCCCCCAGGGCCGGCTTCGTGTTGGTGAGTGCCTCGTACTGCACGACCCAGATCGTGGCGCCGCCGCTCGTCGGCTGCAGCAGGAGCGCAAAGGCGACCGCGCCGGTGCTGTTCGTCTCGCGGCCGAGCACGATGTCGGGGTTGCTCGGATCGGAGTAGAGGAAGATCTCGTTGCCGTCGATGGCCTTGAAGCCGGTGTCGACGCCGTTCAGCGCCCCGCCGGTGCTGTTGGTAAGCTTCAAATTTTGGTCGGTCGTGCTGACGATCGCGTCCTCGGAGATGCCTATCGCCTTGGTCGTGCCATTGGCGCCGTTCGTCGTCGTGTCTGGATAAATGCCCAGCGTTTTGAGCTCGGCGCCGAGCGAGGACAAGGTGGAAATACTGCTTTGAAAGGTGGATAGCGTGACGTTGTCGTCGGAATCGGTGGCGTCACTGTCTGCCGCAAGAGATGTCAGTCCTAGGTTTTCGTCCTCAATGACGTTGCCGGTGATGGTAATTGACATGATGGAAGCTCCCTGCTCAGCGGCGATTGCGCCGCGGTGTTCCTGTTTCGCAGTCTCGATTTCCGATGATGATCACTGAATGGGGCGTGCACGAAGCCGGCCGGGGGGCGGTCAGTCCGCCTAGGCCCTCGCGACTTAGGAGATGTTGCAGCGTGGCGCTGTGCGGCCCTGCGGACGGATCAACATGACCGTGCGTGCGGCCGGAGGGCTCGTCGACAATGATGTCTTGGGTCAGGATGTCGAGCGCCATCGAGACTCTCCCTGGTTTCAATGCGACAGGCGCGAAATCAGCCCCAACGCTGGCAACCCGGTCGCATGGGCGTGCATTCGCCGGCAGGGCCGGCGCTGCGCGCCTTCGTTAAAGGAAACTGGGGTGGTGAAATGACTCAGGGGGTAGAGGGGTCGGGAAGAGCCGCCGCTGCTCCTCCGCGCCATGCCCCCTTAGGCATCGCTTGGCGGATGCGTCCTGTGCGCATCGGCAACCCACCAACGGCGGGCACCAAGGATCAACGATGAGGGCATACTCAACCCCGCCCCTCTTCAACAGGCATTGACTGCCTGTACGCCTCCCGCTCAGAACATGAGCAACAGAAACTTTACTCTTATTTGTGGAAAGTTCAAATCGGACTATTGATATTTTAATAAATCCGTGAAGCGGAAAAGGTCCCCTGTTGAGAGGGACTTCTGTCCCTCGTGATTCGGAGATGGTAGTGGCTGATGCCGTCATCCAGCGCGCGCGAGCGCTTGCTCGGGCTTCGACGATGCCGAGCATCCGGTTACGCTCCAGCTCAGCGGTTCTGGGCGGCTGCTGCCAGGTGGAACTCGTCTCCAGCACCATTTGGTCTTCGTAGTCGCAGGCCGATCCAGCCCTAGAGTATATCAAGTGTTCCGGTGATTGGCCGTTGGTCGACGTTGCTAAAGCGGCGGCGGTTCGATCGCCAGTCCACCGCCTCCGGCGTCAAGCCATATTTTCGTCGCCGGACCCATCCAGGCGATCGCACCAGATCCGCGACGAAATGGACGGAAAGGCCGAGCGCGGCGGGATAGAGCAAGGCTCTGGTGGTCATTGTGTATCGGTTTCGCTGGATCAGACCGCGCAGGGTCTCCGCCGCACCTCGACGCCGAGGTCGCGCAGATCGCGGCCGTTGCCGCGCCGCGCCGCTTTTCTGGAGTGATAAGCCGCGTCCGACGCGGCGAATTCGTAGCTCTACTCGGCGGCCGACTCCGATGGCGCCTCTGCCGGCCCCGAAAGCTCGGCCTCGGCACGGGGCTTGCGCCGTGAAAACAGCGACCTGAGCGTGACGTAGAACACCGGCGTCAGGAACAGGCCGACGAAGGTGACGCCGAGCATGCCGGAGAACACCGCGGTGCCGAGCGACTGGCGCATTTCTGCGCCCGGGCCCGTTGCGATCATCAGCGGCACGACACCGAGGATGAACGCGAAGGCGGTCATCAAGATCGGCCGCAGCCTGAGCCGGCAGGCTTCGACGGCAGCCTCGGCGGCCGACAGGCCGCGTTCCTGCGCCTGCCGCGCGAATTCGACGATAAGGATCGCGTTCTTGGCGGCAAGCCCGATCAGCACGATGAGGCCGATCTGCACGAGGATGTTGTTGTCCAGCCCTCGGAAAGACACGCCGAGCAACGCCGCGAGCACGCCGAGCGGCACCACCAGCACAATGGCGAACGGCAGCACCCAGCTTTCATATTGCGCCGCCAGCGCCAGGAACACGAACAGCACCGACAGTCCGAAGATATAGACGGCGGCATTGCCGGTGTTGCGCTCCTGATAGGCGAGCTCGGTCCATTCATAGGAGGTGCCGGCCGGCAGCGTCTTTGCCGTGATCCCTTCCATCAATGCCAGCGCGTCGCCCGTGGAAACGCCGGGCGCGGCGTTGCCCTGCAGCGGCACCGAGACGTACATGTTGTAGCGCTGGACCAGCGCCGGGCCGGTGACGTCGCGGATCTCGATCAACGTGCCGAGCGGAACCAGCGCGCCGGTCGCCGAGCGCACCTTCAGTTTCAAGATGTCGGCGCGATCGAGGCGGAACGCCTGGTCGGCCTGCGCCCGCACCTGGTAGACGCGCCCGAAAGCGTTGAAGTCGTTGACGTAGGCGGTGCCCAAATTGATCGACAGCGTCTCGAAGATGTTGGGGATAGGCACGTTCAGGATGCGCGCCTTGTCGCGATCGATCGCCAGGAAGAATTGCGGGCTCGACGCGGAGAACGTGGTGAACACGCCCATCAGCCCCGGCGTCTTGTTGGCCTTGCCGGCGATTTCGTAGGCAAGCGCCAGGATCTGCCGCATGTCGGCGCTGTTGCGCTCCTGGATCTGCAGCTTGAAACCGCCGGCATTGCCGACGCCGCGGACTGGTGGCGGCGGCAGTGCGATAATGAAGGCTTCCTTGATGCTTTGCAGGCTGCCGAACAGATTGCCGATGACCTTGGTCGCCGACTGGCCGGCCTTCAGCCGCTCGTCAAACGGCTTGAACCTGGCGAAGATCACGCCCTGGTTGCTGGCGTTGGTGAAGGTCGCGCCGGAGAAGCCGGCGAAGGCGACTGCGTAGTCGACGCCTGGCGTTTTCTGGATGATCTGCGACGCCTGCTGGATGACCGCATCGGTCCTCGACAGCGAGGCGCCGTCCGGCAACTGGACGACGACGATCGCATATCCCTGGTCGAGCGACGGAATGAAACCGCGCGGCACCGTCTGCACCATGTAGACCGTGGCGTAGATCAGGGCCGCGAAAACGGCCAGCATGGCGGCGATCGCTATCCACGAGCCGACCAGCACGCGGACGATGCTCGAATACCAATGCGCGACCCTGTCGAAGCCGCGATTGAAGCCGTCGGCGAGCGCTCGTCCGAACCGCGCCAGGAAAAAGCGCGGTGGCGCCGCCGCGGCATGGTGCGACTTGAACAGCAGTGCGGCCAGCGCTGGCGAAAGCGTCAGCGAATTGAATGCCGAGATCGCCGTCGACACCGCGATGGTGATCGCAAACTGCAGGTAGAACTGCCCAGAAATGCCGGGGATAAAGGCTGTCGGTACGAACACGGCTATCAGCACCAGCGAGATCGCGATGATGGCCGTTCCGACTTCGTTCATGGTCAGGTGCGACGCCGGATTGGGCGCCAGCCCACTGGCGATATTGCGCTCTACGTTCTCGACCACGACGATCGCATCGTCGACGACGATGCCGATCGCCAGAACGAGGCCGAACAGCGTCAGCATGTTGAGCGAGAAGCCGGCGGCGTAAAGCACAGCCAGCGTTCCAATCAGCGACACGGGGATCGCCACAATCGGCACGATTGCCATCCGCCCCGATTGCAGGAAGACGATGATGACGATGATGACCAGCAGCATCGCCTCAAGGATCGTCTTGTAGACCTCCTGGATCGACTCGGCGACGAACTCGGTCGGATTGTAGACGATGTCGTAGCTCAAGCCCTTCGGGAAGTCGCGGGAAAGCTCCTTCATCTTGTCCTGGATCTCCGCGGCTGCGGCGAGCGCATTGGTGCCCGGCCGCTGGAAGATGGCGAGCGCCACCGCCGGTTTGCCGTTGAGATAGGAGTTGGTGACGTAATCCTTGGCGCCGAGCTCGATGCGCGCCACGTCCTGCAGCGAGATCAGGCGGCCGTCGTCGGTCGATTTGACGATCACGTATCGGAAGTCGCGGGCGTCGTTGAAGCGGCCTTGCGTGGTGACCGTGTACTGGAACGCCGTGCCGGTGCCGGTCGGCGGCGCGCCGATCGAGCCGCCCGACACTTGGACGTTCTGGTCGCGCAGCGCCTGCACCACATCGCCCGAGGTCATCCCCAGGGCGGACAGTTTTTGCGGATCAAGCCAGATGCGCAGCGAATATTCGCGTTCGCCGAAGATGATGAGGTCGCCGACGCCGTCTAACCTGAGTAGTATGTCGCGCACCCGCGAGCGGGCGTAGTTCGAGACATAGAGCTGGTCGTAGGTATTGTCGGGCGACAGCATGTGCACGACCATCATCAGGTCGGGCGAGCTCTTGGTGGTGGTGATGCCGAGGCGGCGGACTTCTTCGGGCAGGCGCGGCTCGGCGACCGACACGCGGTTCTGCACCAGCACCTGCGCCTTGTCGAGATCGGTGCCCAGCTTGAAAGTGATGGTCAGCGCCATCGACCCGTCGCCCGACGAATAGGACGACATGTAGAGCATGCCCTCGACGCCATTGATCTCCTGCTCGATCGGCGTTGCCACCGTCGCTGCGACCGTCTCGGCGTCGGCGCCCGGATACTGCGCGCGAACGACGATGGTCGGCGGCGCGATCTCGGGATATTGCGCGACCGGCAGCTGGGTATAAGCAATCCCGCCGAGGACCAGCAGGACGATCGAAACGACCGATGCGAAGATTGGGCGGTCGACGAAGAAATGTGCGAACCTCATTGCCGCAACCCGGCGGTCTCGGCCTTGGGCGGCAACGTCACCATCTCGACCTTCACCTTGGTGCCAGGCCTGGCGTGCATCAGCCCGTTGACGATGATCGTCTCGCCGCCGGTCAGGCCCGAGCGGATCACCCGGTAGCCGTCGAGAAGCGGGCCGGTGCGCACGGGCTTCGCCGACACCATCCCGGCATCATCCACCAGGAAGACGATGCGTCGATCCTGATCGGCGCCGATCGCCCCGTCGGGCACCAGCACGCCGCTATGCGGCAGCGACCCCGGCACGTTGATGCGCCCGAACATGCCTGGCTGGAGAATGCCGTCGGCGTTGGGAAACTTCGCACGCACCCGCATGGTGCCGGTCGCGTTGTCGATCCGGTTCTCGGCAAAATCGAGCTTGCCTTTGAATACCGCCTCCGCGCGGTCGGCGACACGAACCTCCACATCAAGCCCGCCGGCGCCTTCCTGCATGCTGCCGCCACGCGCCTTCGCGTCGCGGGCGTAGCTGAAATACAGGCGCTCATCGACGTCGAAATAGAAGTCGATCGGGTCGCGCGTGACGATGGTCGTCAGCAAGGTGGAATCCGGCTGCACGAGGTTGCCGACCGACACCAGCCGGCGGTCGATGCGGCCGGACAAGGGTGCCTTGATCTCGGTGAATTCCATGTTCAGGCTGGCCGTCGTCAGCGCAGCCGTCGCGCCCTGCATCTGCGCCTGCGCCGAAAGGTATTCCCGCCGGCGGTCGTCGACCGTGGCGGGCGAGATGTTGCCGGTCCTGGCGAGTTCGTTGGCGCGATCCAGCTGCATCTTGGAGAATTCGAGCAGACTCTTGGCGACGTCCACTTGCGATTTGGCGGCATCATAAGCCGCCTGGTAGGGACGCTGGTCGATGGTGAAGAGCAGGTCGCCCTTGTTGACCAGTGCGCCGTCCTGGAAGCTGACCTTGTCCAGATAGCCGCTGACGCGCGAACGGATGGCGACCTGGTCGACGGCTTCGAAGCGCCCGACGAACTCGTCGTCTTCGACGATTTCACGCACCACCGGCTTGGCCGCCGTCACCACGGGTAGCTGCTGGTCCTGCGCAAGCGCAGTGCTGCTGAAAGCCATGCCGAGCAGGAATGCCGCCGACGCGGCGGCGCGGGCAGGCCAGCCGGCCGATCGACGGGGTCGCCCGCCCGCGTCGCGATGCAATTGCCCATTCCCTGGGGTGTCCATTTGCGTCCCCGCTCGCTGGACCCGGAGGTCGGTTGATCCGCTTCTACGCTCAGGCTTGTTGTCGAGATCAGAGCACTGCAGTGTTGTGCATGGCAACATGATCATTTTCCATGTGGGCTGAAATGTCCACCCTGTGGCTGCCCCGCCACCCGTCCTCCTCCTGACCGACCTGAGGTCTCTGGAGCGCCCGGATGCAACCAGGAAACGGCCGACGGTCCAATACAGCCCCAACCGTAGCGCGCCCCTGCAGCGAGCGCTGCAACGGTTGTGGAGACGCCAAGGCCGGCAGAAACAAAGCCTGCCTCGTGTCCGTGGAGTCATACTCCACCAGTATGTCTGGCTCGACGCCAGCGAAACGCAGCGCATTGAAGTTCATTTGATGCGACGCAAATTGAGGATCGATATCGACGATCGTTTCTCCCGCTATGTCATGCGCAAATTCCTGTCCTGGGGGACGCGCAAATGAGGCACCCTGAACAACCCGCCGTTCTGGAGATGTTGTGGCTGCTGGCCATCCCGCTTTCTGTGGAACTGGTTGTCGTCTTCGCTGGCTTGGTGCTGCATTAGAGCGCAAGCGCTCGCTTCAGATCCTCATGCTCGAAGGCGCTCGCCATTCGCTTGATCTCGGCGGACCGGGCGCCCACCGCCTTGGCGGTACCATTCCAAGTCGACGTTACTGTCGCGACTTCCTTGATGATCGTTCGTGCCTGATCCAGCGTAAGCGCAAAAAACTCAGACGCCGCCTCCAAAAGATCGAGCGAACACGTACCGTCATCGAGGTCAATATTGGTTGTCAGAATCCGTGGCTTGAGATCGGTCGGAACCGGATTGAGATCGTAGGCGGGCGAGAGCGACCATCCGGTTTTTCCCAGCCAAAGGAAGCCGTGGTTGCGCAGGTGATCGTCGACATTGGAGACCATCACGTTGAAGACGACCCGGCGATAGAGGGCATGAGCGTCGGTCTTTCCCTGGGCACCATGCTGCGCGAGCGCGTCGACCATTTCGGGATAGCTGCCGTGCTCACCGTCCCTTGCACCCATCATCGCCATTGCGGACAGGAAAGGGATACGGACCCCGCCCTCGCGGTCGAAACGTCTCGACAGCATGACGGGCTTGCCCGCGACCTTGATCAACTCGTGCTTCGGCGTGGCGATGCCGGCTTGTCCGGCCAGACGCAACGCGATCTCCTCCCAGGTCTCTATGCTGTAGTCGTCGGTCTCGTTGGGAAATTTGGCGATTGCCAAGTGACCATGCTGGTCGATGACAGAGGCCTTCGGTCGGGCCCCGCCAAGAGAAGAGCCGGGCGCGAAGATCAGTCGGAAATCCTCCTCCGTCTCCTCGTCCCTAAGGATCCGCTCGGTAATTTTCAGGAGGCGCCCGAGCTCGATAAGGGCAGGGACGCCTTCACGGATCGGCGCCTGGTATACGTCGTCGTCAAGCCATCGGAAGCGAAGGGCGCCAAGGCGCGTTTCGTCCGCGACTCCGAGAAGATAATCGCTTTCCATAAGGGTGCGAACGGCACGTCCCTCGCGTTCCGCCAGACGACGCTCAGCACGCTGCATGAGGCGTCGCCCCCAGGTATCAGGAGCAGAGTCGCCGATGGACCCGAATGTCGCTAGCCCGGCAGGGGGGGCAAAGGCACCGCGCGTGAGCGTCAGAGCTGGCTCGAGCGAAAACCGGTCAGGGTCCTTGAGCCATGAACTGTCGTATTCAAAGAGGATCGTCTCCGCGCTCCGCCCGCGATTGCTCCGCGCAAGCCCGACGGGGCGCGTGCGGCCATCAACGTCGATATGGACCTCGAAGTCAGTCATCTCGGGGCGTCCGGGTCGGCCGCTTGAGGTGGACATGCCTTGGCAGTTCCGCGGTTGACAGTGCCTGGCCGACCTTGTCGTTGCTGATGTCGGCAACCTGGCTCAGACCGTCGAGCAGGCCTAGCGCTTGAAGAACGCCGGCATATATGCCGATGCTGACGTTCGTGTCGCCGGCCTCCACCCGTTGCAGGGTCGAACGTGAGGTGAACGCGCGCTCGGCTACCACAGCCATCGGAAGCCTGCGCCGCCGCCGCGCATCGTGGATATCTGCTCCCAGCTTGCGCAGGGCGCGTCTCACGGCTGCCGGAGGCGTGTGAGGAGTAGGCATTTTGACACCTTCGCAATACATATCTGCCAAATATGTAGCACCAAGATGACAATATTTCCAGATCGTCGAATGTCCGATCTAGCGATGCGCAATCTCAACCCGCCAACAGGCTCAGGTAGCACGCATCGATCGGCCTGAAGAGCGCGTTCCAGACGGAGCACCGCCAAGCGCTATGGCCGGCCGACCGTCTATTGCGCCGGAACGGATGCTGCGGGCGATGCTGTTGCAGATGCGGTATTCGCTCCGCTCCGAGCGTCAGTTGATGGAACGGCTGGAGTTCGACCTGTTGTTCCGCTGGTTCGTGGGGCTGGGGATCGATGACACCGCATGGGATGCCTCGACGTTTTTCGAAGAACCGGGACCGTCTGCTGCCGACGCAGATAGCGCAAGGCTTTCTGTCGGCGCTGCTTTCGCAGCCGGCGGTGAAGAAGCTTTTGAGCGCGCAGCGTTTCTCGGTCGACGGCACGATGCTGAAGGCGTTCGCCTCGATGAAGAGCTTTCGGGCCAAGGACGGCTCGGATGCGCGCCTCACCCCTTTCCCTTTGTCCGTCGCTCCAACGCATCCACAATTGAACCACAGAACTTCTCGTGATCGAGCTTTATCGCCAGTGCCGTGGTTGGCGCCGTAAAGGTTCTCGTTCGCAACCTGCCGCAGCCAACCCAACGACCCGCCGGCATCGGCTCTTGAACGACAATGATTCCCCTAGGTGATAGCCGCATGCAGGCGTAGCATGCAGCCGATGGGGTGTGCGATGACGGATGTCTCGATACGCCGGGCGGATTTCATGATGGTCCTGGCCTATGCTTCGGACCTTGCCACCGGGCATTCGCGTGACTTCGCGCTCAAATCCTGCGTGATCGCGATGCGGATCGCTCAACTTGCTGGCGTCTCGGAACAGGTTCGGCGCAATGCCTATCACCAGTCCATGCTGCGTTATGTCGGCTGCAACGCCGACACCGACCTGCTTTCAGGCCTCTTCGGCGACGAAATCGCGCTTCGTCAGGATCTCGTCGGGCTCGACATGGGCAACCGTGCGGAGCTGGGCAGGGTCTTCGCGCAGGCATTCAAGCGGGTCTATTACGATCTCGCCCCTGACGCGCAGGCCAAAGCCATCGAGGCCGCGATGTCGCAGGCGCTCGCGGTGGCGCGCCCGGTTCTGACGGCGCATTGTGAGGTGGCGCAGCGGATCGGCGAGCGGCTCGGCCTCTCTGACGAGATTCGGCGCAATCTCGGACAGATCTACGAACGCTGGGACGGCAAGGGCTTGCCGCGTGGGTTGAGCGGTGAGGATGTCCTGCCAGCCGTGCGCCTGATCACGCTGGCGCAGGATGCGATTGCGCTCAGCGATGCTGTCGGCGTCGACGGGATGGCCGAGACCATTGCCAGTCGCGCCGACGGCCCGTACGAGGCGGATCTGGCCCGGCTGGTCTCCGCCAATGCGGCGACGCTGATGCAGGGTATCGGCACCACGGTCGACCGCGAGACGATCCTGGCGCTGGAGCCCGATCCGCCGGTGACGCTTGACGAGAAGGCTTGCGATGAGGCGTTCCTCGCCATCGCCGACATGATCGACATGCGCATGCCGTTTACGCAGGGCCATTCGCGGATGGTGTCGGAACTGGCAGCGGGTGCTGGGAAACGGATCGGGCTGCCTGATCCTGATGTCCGTGCGCTGCGCTGGTCGGGCTGCATCCATGATATCGGCGAACTCGTGGTGCCGGTTGCGACCTGGATGCGAAATGGTCCACTGTCGGTGCGCGAGCGCGACGCGGCGCAACTGCACGCCTATTACGGCGAGCGCGCGCTCGCGTCCTTCGGCGACGAGGGCGCAGCCATGGGCGCGCTCGTGCTTCGCCATCACGAACGCCTCGACGGCTCGGGTTATCACCGCAAGGTCGGCGGCTCCGACCTGTCTCCGGCAGCCCGGATCCTGGCCGCCGCCGAAGCCTTCCAGACGTCGCGGGAGGAGCGCCCGCATCGCAAGGCGCTGTCCAGCGAGGCGGCGGCAGCACAGTTGCGCGCGGCGGTTCGTGACGGCTGTATCTGCCCCGACGCCGCCGAGGCCGTGCTGTCCTTCGCCGGGCTGTCGTCGCGGCGGGCTGTGCCGCGGGCGCTGGCCGGCATGACGCCGCGCGAGATCGAGGTGCTGCGCCTGATCGCTGCCGGATCAACGGCCAAGGAAGTGGCACGCCGGCTGGATATCTCGCCCAAGACCGCGGACCACCATATCCAGGCTGTCTACGCCAAGATTGGCGTGGGTACCCGTGCCGCGGCCGCGCTCTACGCGGTCGAGCACGGCCTTGTCAGGCCGGGCGAAACGCCGGCATAGGGAATCCACCCCATGTGCGCCTGCCGCAAGGCGCGCATCGTGCTCCTGTCGACGGACCAATGGTGGCCGCGACCGACAGGAGGGTAACCAGATGCTTCTCGCAACGACCAAAGTGGCGGACATCGACCACTTCATCCGTATCTTTTCGACCAAGGGCGCCGACAAGCGCCGGCTGCACGGCTCGAACGGCGCAACCGTGTTCCGCGACCCGACCGAGCCTGACCGCGTCTGGGCGATCTTCGACTGGGACGCAGAGGGCTGGAAGAACTTCGTATCGGATCCGGAGGTGCCTGCGATCCTGCAGGAAGCCGGCCATGTCGGCAAGCCGCAGGCGGCACTGCTGCTCGGACACTACGAAGCCTGACGTCCACGCTGCAGCCGGGCTGCCGATCGGCGGGCGCACGCCACGCTTCGTACCGCTCCTAACTCGAACACATGGAAACGGAGAAATCAGATGGACCCGAAACCCATCAAGATCGGCCTCATCGCCGAACTGACAGGCCCATTGTCTTTCATGGGCATCGCAAATGCGAACCTCACCACCATGCTCGTCGACGATATCAATGCCAAAGGCGGCCTTCTGGGCCGGCCGGTGGAACTCGTCATCGAGGATGGCGAGACCACCGACAGCGTTGCCAAGGCAAAGGCTGCGAAACTAGTCGACGTCGACAAGGTCGATGTCGTCGTCGGCGGCATCTACAGCTCGACCCGTCTGGCCATCAAGAGCGAGGCGGTCACCCGGGGCAGGACGCTCTACATCTATACCGAGCAGTATGAGGGACAGGAAAACGATCCCCTGATTTTCTGCACCGGGCCCGTGCCCGCCCAGCAGGTCGAGCCGCTGATACCATGGCTCATGAACGGCACCGGGGCGAAGCGGTTCTATTTCCCGTCGGCCGATTACATCTGGCCGCATCTTTTGAACAAGGCCGCCAGCCGGGCGGTGCGCGCAAATGGCGGCGAGATCGTCGGCGAGGAGTACTTTCCGCTGGACACCATCGATTTCCGGGGGACGGTGCAGCATATCATGGCCAGCGGGACCGACGTGGTTTTCAACACAATCGTCCCGCCGGGGCTGACGCCATTTCTCGAAGAACTGCACAAGGCCGGTTTCGGCAAACGCGGCGGCAAGATCGTCTGCACCTACTTCGATGAGAACTTCTTCAACCTGGTGCCGCCCGAGCAGATCGAGGGCCTCTACAGTTGCCTCGACTACTACCAAGAACTCGACGAACCGTCCGGTCGCGCGCTCTTGCGCCGCTACAGCGAACGGTTCCCCGGCGGCGCCACCTTGACTGCGGGCAGCGGGTGTACTGGTCACTACCGGGCAATCAAGATGTGGGAAGCGGCGGTGAAGGAAGCAGGCAGTGTCGAGCGCGGCGCCGTCATCCGGGCACTCGACCATGCTCGCATCGCCGAAGGCCCGGGTGGTCCGGCCGAGATGGTTCCCGGCCAGCATCACGTTCGCATGAATATGTACATCGCGCAGGCGCAGGGCGGCCAATTCCGGGTCGTGAAGAAGTTGGGTCCGATCGATCCCAACGAGCGAGTACTCAGCGACTTCCAATTCAGGAACGCAGGGTGACTTGAAGCGCGGATCGCTGGTCTCCCTGGTGGCGGGGGCAGCCACATGGTGCCCTCGCCATCAATCGGGTCGACAGAGCTTGCTCCGTCACACCGATGAGAAGCTGACCCAGCCACTCGCCGACCGCGTTTATCTTCTACGGAACGGCAGCTTTGCGCCTGATGTCGACCATTGAGGGTGCCTGCGCCAATGCCCAAAAGCGGACTACGCAGACCGAATATCCGTTACCGGCGGCCTGTTCCCCGAAGCGTGGCCTTAGGCTTCCAGGACGGTCGGCAACTGAAACGCGGGAGCGAGCCGCTGGGCGAGCGGCTGCATGAAGGCGGTAAACGTCGCGATCCCAGCGTTGTCCAACGAGAGTAGCTGCAGGGAATGCGCGTTCCAGCGCCCTGCGGCGCCGCGCGTGTAGAGCGCGAACGCGGGCTGCAGGTTCGCACCGACCGGAACGAGCCGGAAGCCGCGATAGGCGGGCCAGACACCTCCGAAGAAGGCGGCGATGGAGTCCCGGCCCTGGTACCATTCGCGCCAGGGCGGCATTGCGTAGACGGCCTCCTCCTTCAGGAGCGCGACGAACCGATCTAGGTCCGCGCTCTCCCAGGCTCGCACATAGCGTTCGAGCAGGGTCCGCTGGTGCTCCTCCGCGATCTGCGCCGGCCGCACCTCTCGATCGAGGGTGGCCAGCTTGGCACGCGCCCGTTGCAGGGCACTGTTCACCGACCCAACCGAGGCGTCGAGAACGGCTGCGACCTCGAGCGCGGACCAGCCCAAGACATCGGCTAGCAGCAGGACTGCCCGTTGGCGCGGCGGCAGCTGCTGGATCGCGGTGATGAACGCGAGACGGACCGACTCGTGCAATTCGTAGCGAGCGTCGGGCCCTGCGGCGGTATCCGGCAGGTTCTCCAGCTCGGCATCGGGGTAGGGCTCGATCCACAGCGTCTCCGCATCCGGCCGGCCTTGCGGCCTCTCCGTGGACGGGCCGTCGAGCTGGGGCGGTATCACCCGGCCGCGCTTGGACCGGCTGGCGACCATGCTGAGCGCGACGTTCGTCGCGATGCGGTAGAGCCAGTTCTTCATTGAGGCGCGCCCCTCGAAGCCGTCGAAGCTACGCCACGCCCGCAGCATGGTCTCCTGGACCGCGTCCTCGGCTTCGTGCAACGACCCGAGCATGCGATAGCAGTGAAGTTTGAGCGCGCGGCGATGGGTTTCGGCGACCGCGGCGAAGTCGGCGCGGCTGAGTGGGTCCGTGCTTGCGGGACTGATGAATGTCGTGTCTCTCATGGTCAACTCCTTAGACCGCGGCCGTTCCAATTTCTCTCAGGTCGCTGGTGCGAGCCCGTCAGCCGAGACGGTGAAGATAGATCCCGCCTCCACCGGTGGCTTGACCGCCACGTCGAGGACCGCCTGCGCGACGTCCGCAGGCTTCTGCCGCGGGCCCATGTTTTCAAGGAACTTTTCGGGCGGGACGCCAAGGTAGCGGGCATAGCCGTTCACCGCAGCCTTCCCGAGTTCCGTCTCCGGCATGACGCGGGAGGGGACGAGCGTCACGAAGTGGATGCCGAGCTCGAGGCGATCAGACTCCGCCTGGCAATACTTGGCAAGGAACATCTGCATGCGTTTGGCCCCCGCGTAACCGCCGGAGATCGGCGAGCCGCCCAGCCCGGCACCGCTAGAGATGATTACCACGACCGAGCCCGGTGCCAGCGGCGCGCGCAGCGCCTCGCGGCAGAACAGGAAGGCCATCTTGGTGTCGACCTCCCAGTTAACCGCGAACTGGTCCCAGTTCAGCTCGGAGATCGGAAGGGTCGGCGGCATGGCGCCGCCGCAGATGACCAGCACGTCGGGTCGAGTGTTCTTGAAGACCTTCGACGGGGCAGATTCCGACGCGGCGTCGAGCGCCAGGGTGTCGATGCCTCGCTTCGTGAGGCCAACCAGGCCGCGCTTGACCCTGGCAACCGCCAGGACTCTGGAGCCTTCGGCCGACGCGCGGTCGACGATCTCGCGGCCGACGCCCCGACTCGCGCCCAGCACCACGACGCGCTTACCCCGCAACGATTCATTCTCCGACGACATGGTCCAGGCCTCCTCAGGTCCACCGTTTGTTGGTGTCGTGGAGACCTCGTTCCGCCGGGAAACTCATCGGTCCGACCAAGATTTTTTGTCTCGGTCAGCCCGTTGAGGCCCGGCGGCGCGCGCGTCAGTGCAGATAGACCTCGACGTGGATTTTGTTGGCCACCATGTCCGCATAGCCCGAACCCCAAGCCGGTTTCGCGTTGACCCAGGAATAGGCTCCCGCTGCAGTCAGGAGACCGATCCGCACGGCCAGGTCGACGATCGGCTCGCCGGCGCGGGGGGTCCCGACGCCTTCGGCGGCGATCCGGTTCCCGTCATCGGTCTCGATGGCGCCTCGGAGCTCGAGCTCGCGGCTGCCGTCGGGCGCGAACGCGCAGGTAGTCGAGGCCGCGCAGCGACCCCGACACGCGTCCCTTCACGGGGCCAACCAGCGCGACGTCGAACTGGGCACCCTGCGGCGGCACACCGACCTGCCCGGTCAGCACGGCCTCCATGTTCAGGCCGTAGTCGGTCACGCCCGTGATATCGAGGTCGTATTCGAAGATCTTTCGTAGCTCGTGGCTTTCTTGCTCCTACGTTTTTGCACGGCGGGGCCGCGGCGCCTATCGCGAGCTTGGTCCGGATGTTTCGGTTCGGCTGCGCGGGGGGCTGCCGGCTAGTCGACGATCAAGCCGCCGGTCAGGTTGGCGACGGTCCCGGTCATACCACTGCCGCGGTCGGACGCCAGGAATGCAGCCACCTCCGCGACTTCGGAGACCTTGGACGAGCGCTTCCGGTGCGTCAGGCTTTCGATGAAGCCCTGGAACTGCTCTCTGGGAATTCTCATTGCCTGGGCGTGCAGTTCGAAGACGATATCGATCGTCTCGGTCTCCGGCATTCCGGTCGAGCGGATACAGACCGCCCGCACCCCGCGGGCGCCGAACTCTGCCGAGAGGTTGCGGTTGAAGGCTTCCATGGCCGCCCAGGCGGGCCCCATGCCTCCGACCAGGCCCGCTCCAAGACGCGCCGGTTCCGGGGTGTTCATCAAAAGCACGCCCGAGCCTTGCTCGGCCATCCGCCACGCCGCGGCCCGCGCCGTCAGGAAGTGCGAGCGCAGATAGAGGGTGATCGGCGCGACGAACGCGTCGACTGACAAGTTGGCGATCGGAATGCCTTGGGTCCCGGGCTGCGGGACCGCGGTGATGCCGTTGAAGGAGACGTCCAGCCGGCCGGTGGTCGCGAAGACCTTGGCCACGTGGTCCTCGACGGCCCGTTCGTCCAGGGCATCGACCTGGAAGGCCTCCGCCGTCCCGCCGGCTGCGCGGATCTCTTCGGCCACGCGCTCGACTTTGCTGAGCGTACGCCCGGAAAGAAAAACGTTCGCGCCTTCGCGGGCGAAGGTCCGCGCCACGGCGCCGCCAATGGCGCCGCCGGCTCCGTAAATGATCGCTGTCTTGTTCTCGAGAAGCATAATCAGTCCTTCCATCTCACGTTTGGAGCCAGGCGGGACCCATGTGCCCGCCGCAATGCTGTTCGCGCGGTGGAGACCCTCTACACCCTCAAAACTCATCGGTGCTGTTGGCTATTTTTTAGGCGGAGCGAGTCCCGAGGGCCGACTTGCGCGGCGCGCCAGCGACCTTGCAGGTCGCGCGGCCGCTCGTGGGTGCCGATTATCATGGCTTCTGTTGTGGTCGGCGGTTTTCGATATGGGCGGGTTCGGCTCGATACCCTGGCCGACTGCCGGCCTCATCTTCGTTCCGCTCCTTACCAACATTATGTCCTGAGAGGTGTCCCCACGCCGGTTCAGGGCTTTGTCCTGGGTCTTTTTGATTGCGAAGGATCTATACCGCGCCCCCGGTCGTCAGTGACTCCTTGCCGGCGAACGGTCCCGTCGTGATCCTGCTGCACGGCTGGCCGTACGAAGCGCTGTCCTTGCCAGAAAAGCAGACATCGCCGAACCACAAGCCGCTGCCGCCGCGGAGGCAAGGGGAACCGTGATGTGGTCCATTTTTCACGTCAAGCGACGCATATGGACATTTTTCACGGAATAGGGACATTTCTCATCAGATCCATCTCTCATGACGATCATCCAGTGTCGCCGGCCTTAACCCGATCGATTCCGGCACCATCGTCATCGGCGACCGCAACGTCACCAACCTGCCGGCGCGGGATCGTGATGTGGCAATGGTGTTCCAGTCATACGCGCTCTACCCGACCATGACCGTGGCGCAGAACATCGCCTTGCCGCTGAAGATGCGCGGCCTCGACCGCAAGACGTCCGACGAGAAAGTTGCGGGCGTCGCGCGCCTGTTGCAGATCGAGCCGCTGCTGGCGCGCCTGCCGCGCGAGCTCTCTGGCGGCCAGCGCCAGCGCGTCGCCATCGGCCGGGCGCTGGTACGCGATCCACGGCTGTTCCTGTTCGACGAGCCGCTCTCCAATCTGGACGCCGCGCTGCGCACCGAGCTTAGGGCCGAGATCAAACGCCTGCACCAGTCGATCCGCCGCACCATGGTCTATGTCACGCATGATCAGACCGAGGCCCTGACGCTCGCCGACAAGATCGTCGTGCTGAAGGCGGGCAAAATCGAGCAGACCGGCACGCCGCTGTCGCTCTATGACGATCCGGACAATGCTTTCGTCGCCGGCTTCATCGGCACGCCGCGGATGAATTTCCTGAAAGCCACCGTCGTCAACGACGGCAAGGCGCTCGCCGCCGGCGAGGCGAGGGTGGACATCTCCCATCTCAAGACAAGACTGGCGAACGGCAAGACCGTGACGCTAGGCATCAGGCCGGAGCATCTCGACGAGAAGCAGGGCGTCGCGCTCTCGCTTGCCGTGGACGTCACCGAGCGCTTGGGCTCGACCTCCTACGTGCACGGCGCGCTGCCGGGTGGCGAGACCGTTGTCGCCGAACGCCGCGAGGATCAACCGCGCTTCGGCGAGACCATCACACTACGCTTCCAACCACGCGCGCCCGCGTCTTCGACGGAGAAGGTAGTCGCATTCGCTGACGCCCGGCCCGGTTTGCATTTTTGCGGGCGAGCGGGCCTCGTCAGGTTCGAAGCCGCGCCTGACATTGCGATCGCCGGCGACCGCTTTCGAATTCATACGCTTACTTATGAGTATTCGCTAATATTTCGAACGTGCGGTTCGTTGGCTTCTGATGTCGATATCAGCAACGACCGTTCCCGAGACAGGATCGGTCACGCCGAGGTCGCCGCCTAGATCTTCCAGCATGTCGCGCATCGTATCCAGAAGCCCTATCATTTGCGGCCGCGCCGCGGCCAGGCTGTCCATGTCGTTCCACTCGCCGACAATGCAGAAGGTCCGGTCCCCAGTCTTGATGAGCGCACCTTTGCGGAAGCCCTTGACGTCGAATTTTGCCTTCTTGTGCGCATCGATGAATGCCTGTTCCTTGCCGGGCTTGGTGCGGAACCGAACGACGTTATAAGCTGTCATGCCTTCCTCCAATCGATAGCGGATATCGCTGCTTGGTCAATCTTATGGGCGAGCCTCGAGGACCATGTTGAACGGGGTCTCGGTGGCGCGGCGGAACCGCTTGAATCCTCCGCCCGCCACGACCTTGCGAAGCCTCGCTTCGCCGGCTTGGGCACCGAGCCCCAGACCCACCTCCTGGGACAACGAGGCCGGCGTGCAGATGAAGGTCGAGGCGGCATAGTAGATGCGGCCGACCGGGTTGAGGTTCGCCGCAAGCTGATCGTGCGCGAAGGGCTCGACGATCATCCAGGTGCCGTCTGGCTTCAGCGCCTTGTGGACATGTCTGGCCGCACCTTCCGGATCGCCCATGTCGTGCAGGCAATCGAAGAAGGCCACGAGATCGTAGGTGCCAGGAAAATCCTTGGCCAGCGCCACCTCGAAGCGCGTGTTGCCGGCGACGCCGGCCTCTTTCGCGGCGGCGCGGGCGCGGTCGATCGACGGGGCGTGATAGTCGAAGCCGGTGAAGCGCGAATTGGGGAAGGCCTTGGCCATCAACACGGTGGATGCGCCATGGCCGCATCCCACATCGGCGACGTCTATGCCCTGCTCCAGCTTCTCAACCACACCGTCGAGTGCCGGCAACCAAGAGCCGATCAGGTTAGCGTTGTAGCCTGGGCGGAAGAAGCGTTCGGTGCCGCGGAACAGGCATGCGCTGTGATCGTGCCAACCCAAACCCTTGCCGGAGCGGAAGGCCTGCCGAACCTTCTCCTCGTCGAGCCAAAGCGTTGAGACGACCTCGAACGCGCCGGCCATGAAGGCCGGGCTGTCCTCATTGACGAAGACCTGCTCCTGCTCGGGGCTGAGATAGAACCTGTCGCCGGTCTCGTCATATTCGACATAGCCGGCCGCCGCCTGTGCCGACAGCCATTCGCGGACCAGGCGCTCTTGCGTGCCGGTCTTTTTGGCAAGCTGTCCGGCGGTCATCTTGCCGCCCTCGCTCAAGCCCGCGAACAAGCCGAGCCGATCGCCCAGCAGCACCGCAGCTCCTGTGGTAATGGCGCCCAGATCGCCGACCATCTTTCCAAGCAGCGCCTCCAGCTTTTCCTGGTCGGGTTGCGTCTCCTTAGTGCGTTCCAGCATCGGCTTTCTCCTCCGGCTCGATCCCAAACACTCGCATAGGCACAAGCCAGATCCGGTCACCGGGGAAGGCCTCGCCAAACTGTCCATCATTCGCCCCGCAATGGCTGACTGTTACAGCTTCACAGCAACGTGACCTAACCTCGCAGGTTGATCGGCCTTGAGGGTGTGCTAGGCCAGGTCGATCGATCATTAAGGACCCCACATGGTAGGCATTTCGCGAAAGCACCCGATGCTGCGCCGCTCGCAGGCGATGTGGGTGTCGCGGCGCGTCTGGCAGCCGCGGCTTGTCTTCTGGGCGGGCGCCATCTCGATCGGACTGATCAGCGTGCTGTTCGCGCTGCTTGCCGACCAGGCGCAGGCGCTGTTCCATGTCGTTATCGGCAGCCAGGGCGAGTGGCGCTTCTATGTGCCGCTGGTCATGACGCCACTGGGCTTCGTGCTGTGCGCCTGGCTTGCACATGAATTCTTCCCGGGCTCGCAAGGCAGCGGCATTCCGCAGGCGATCGCGGCGCGGCATCTGCGCGACGACGAGGACCGCAGCCATATCCTGTCGCTCAGGCTGGTGATGGGCAAGATCGCGCTCACCGTCATCGGCCTGTTCTGCGGTGCCTCCATCGGCCGTGAAGGTCCGACCGTGCAGATCGGTGCCTCGTTGATGCTACAGGCGGCGCGCTGGGGCGGCATGGCGCAGGCGCGCGGACTGATTCTTGCTGGCTCTGCTGCGGGCATCGCGGCCGCCTTCAACACGCCGCTCGCTGGCATCGTCTTCGCTATCGAGGAGATGGGCCGAGCCTACGAGTCACGCACCAACGGGCTCGTGCTGACCGCAGTGATCCTCGCTGGCCTGGCCTCGCTGGGTCTGCTCGGCAACTACACCTATTTTGGCCTCGCCAGGGAGACAGTCGACTTCGCCAGCGACTGGCCGCTGGTGCTCGCCTGCGGCATCATCGGGGGCGGCGTCGGTGCGCTATTTTCGCTGCTGGCGCTAAAGGCCATGCGCCGCATCCGCCGCTGGAACGCGCTGCAGCCGCTCTCGCGCACACTGCTCGTAGCGGGCATTTGCGGGCTGGCGGTGGCCGTAATCGGGTCCGCATCTGGCGGCCTCACCTTCGGCACCGGCTATGCGCAGGCGCGCGGCGCGATCGAAGGCGCGCCGCTGCCGGCTTTCTTCTTCGTCGAAAAATTCGCGGCCGGCCTGCTATCGATGGTCTCGGGCATTCCGGGCGGCATCTTCGCGCCGTCGCTAGCGGTCGGCGCCGGTCTCGGCAGCACGCTCGGCCTCATCCTCGGCGCTGCAACCGGCACTGCGGCCCTGCTCGGCATGGCCGGCTATTTCGCCGGCGTCGTTCAGGCCCCGATGACAGCGTTCGTGATTATCCTCGAAATGACGGGGAACCACGACAATGTCATCGCACTGATGTGCGCCGCAGTCCTGGGCTATGGCACGGCGCGGTTGATTTCGAACGAGCCACTTTATCATGCACTGTCGCGGGTGTTCATCGCCGAGGCAATCCGACGGCGAAGAGCTAGAGATGTCGACGCGCCTAGCTCCATCGCTTCAACCGGGATTTGAGTCCTTCCGGAAGGGCGCTCAAGTCTCAGAAAGAATAAGGCGCATCGCGCAACGTCGCCTCGCGTATTGCATACGAGTCCGGACATTGAGCCTGCACACTCCGCGTTAGCACCGCAATTTCCTTGTGCGCCGAATCTCGATCTGGCGGCTTTGTCAGTAATAGTTCTCGAACCTTAAATTGTCCGGAACCTCGTCGAGCACCTCGGCGACCGCCTTCAGACCGAGTTTCAACTGCCCTGTCGTGCGGGTGGCGGCCAGGCTGACGCGAATGCCCTGAGGAAAGCTGGACCGGTTCACCGCGAAGAATTCGGCCGGAGCGACAGCCGTGCCTCGAAGGGCGACGCGCTCGGCAAAATCCCTGGAGCGCCATGGCCGCAATGCCGGATGCGGTGCAATCCCTTTGGCAACACGTGGAG
The DNA here is from genome assembly GCF_033977205.1 of Mesorhizobium album. Taxonomy (NCBI): domain Bacteria; kingdom Pseudomonadati; phylum Pseudomonadota; class Alphaproteobacteria; order Hyphomicrobiales; family Phyllobacteriaceae; genus Mesorhizobium; species Mesorhizobium album. The sequence continues at coordinate 22,675 of NZ_JAVIIW010000065.1, forward strand.
CAGGAAGCGGCGGATGAACTCGTCGGGGCCAAGCGTCATGAGCTGCTGCCGGTCGGCGCCTTCGCGACGATAGGCGCTGGTAGTGCTCGAACAACTCGGTGGAGAAGCGGTCGGCGCGATCCTGCGGCACCCGCAACTCCAGCTTGCCCACACGGGTGATCAGGGTGCGGCCGTAATGGCCTAAACGGTAACCGAGACGCTCCGGTGTGCACTCGCTCAACCTGGATCCCATAATTTGAAAGGGCATCGATACGACAAGCTAATCCCACTTGACGGCGCTTCCCCATGTGAGCCTGCCATGACCGCCCTCTCTCAGCGAATTTGCAGAGCTCTCAGCACACTATCTCCGAACGTGCAGAGCGCCGCGTGGTATGCCTGCCGCCAAGGTGCTCAGGCGATCGAGACCACCAGCGGCGTCACACCCCGGTGGGAACCCAAGAGTGAGCAGCGGGTTTGTTCCGAATGCCGAAACATTCGAGCTACCCGCTCAAATCAAAGGAGAAAGCGATGAGCAAAACCACAGCCGTTGCTTCAGTGGTGCTGGCGATATGTGCTTCGCCTGCGCTCGCCCAGACCAATGCCGCACCTGCGCCCACCGCACCAATACAGGAGCAGCAACAGCCACCTGGGACAAGCGGACAGAGCCAAGAGTCGATGCGTGAAATGATGCGCCAGATGATGAGTGAGATGATGCAAGAAAGAATGCGTGAAGATCGGGGTCCGCGACCAGAACAGCGCGGCGGCGACCACTGGCATCGCAACTACAAAATGGGCCCGCCTGAAGGGGGCCGGATGATGGGGGAGCGCGGTATGGAAGCCGGGATGATGCACGGCGCAGCCATGCGAATGATATTCGCCATAATTGACGCCGACGGCGACGGCACGCTTTCGCGGACCGAGGTTCAGGATTTCATAGGACGCATATTCAACGCCGTCGACGAGAACGGTGATAACAGTGTCGACATGGACGAAATCCAATCATTCTTCCACAGGCCGAGTGGCGAGGAGGCAAACTAGGCCGTGAACCCGTAAATCTGCCGGGCGGACGGCTTGCCAGAGTCCGCTATGCACCGACAGCAACCAAATTCTGCAGCGCAGCTGAATGACGCGAAGGGCCAGGAGCTGAAGTCGAGGCCTCACGTTTGGAATGCTCGCGCGTCAGATTGCGAATATCTTTCCGACGGCCAAGGGTGCCACGGTGCTGTCACCATAGGCGTTCGCGAGGGCATTCACCGCCCGCCAGCCCGTGCAATGGCCCGGCGCGATCAAGGTAAGACCGAACGTTCCGATGTCGCGCACGGATTCGGCAATGATCTTCTCGTTGCCGCCCGCCAAGTGGAAGCCGCCAGCAACAGCATAGAGCGGGATCGCCGGGAAACTGGACTGCGCATGTTTGAGAACGTTGATGATACCTGCGTGCGAGCAGGCCGTGAGTACGACAATGCCTTTGCCGCCCACGTGAACGGCCAGAAAGCGCTCGTCCATGATGAGCGGATCATCTTCCCAAGATTGGCCGTCCTCGCTCCGCCGCTTGTGGCCGGGGAACCCCTTCTCGTAGCTCGTCATGCGGGGAATCTCGCCGCTGACTAGAAACATATCGTCGAGCAGGACTTGCGCCTCAGTCGTGACGACCGGGACGGCTCCCTTCGCAGCGAGATCGTCCGGCGAGGGGATCTCGCGGATGGGAAGTAATCCGCCGCCCGTGAGCGGCAAGGCGCGCTGGCGGAACATGCCGGGGTGCAAATAGCAGGGAATCGCGCGGCCGCCGTTTGCTTTGGTGATGAGGTCAAACGCAATCGGCAGCCCGCCGGCGTGGTCCCAGTGCCCGTGCGAGAGCACCACAGCATCGACGCTGGCGAAGTCGATGCCCAGCCGGGTCCCATTGTATTCGACCGCGAACTCCACCGGACCGGCATCGAACAGAACAACGCGGCTCGCCGCGCCGCGAAACGCTTTGACGACGACTGCCAAGCCGTGATTCGCACAACATTGGCAGCGGCCGGACAATTGTCGCATGCCAGCCCGCATAAGTGCCGTCCACTCAAGCGTGACATTCGGCGGGGCCGTGGACAAGCTATCGGTCAGATTGTCGATCAGGATCTGAAATTCCAACCGATCCACGGGCTGCAAAGTGGGCATAGGCGGTTTCCCTCGTTCGGCCGCACGAGACTCTCTTCCGAGCTATGCGTCCTCAGGCCGAGGATAAAGTCTACCACATTAGCGAGCGGAAACGGCGCTCCAAATGGGCTGAAGAACAAGCTGCCAATGTCGGAGAAGACGCGATTTTGTGGGTTGGCGGCCATTCGCAGTGCCAGAGCGGTCGTCTATGACGCGGATTCCAATTGCACAGAATGAGAATAACCGATCGGATGGCGGCGTCCGCCAATCAACTCGACCAACCAGGGTTCAAAATTGACGTTCTGTGTAATACCTGCTTAGAATACGGTATTACCAAGGAGCGAACATGACCACCACTGTCACAGCCAAGGGACAGGTGACCATTCCGAAGCCGGTTCGTGATCTTCTCGGGATCGTTCCTGGGAGCAAGGTCGATTTCCGACGCGCCGCCGATGGCAGCGTGGTGCTCGCGCGCGCCGACAATAAGCAGCCCGCAAGCCGCTTCGCCAAATTGCGTGGCCATGCCGGCAACGGGCTCGATACCGACGCGATCATGGCGCTCACTCGTGGTGAAACGTGACGCTCGTCGACACCAACGTACTCCTCGATCTTGTCACCGACGATCCGAAGTGGGCGGATTGGTCGCTATCTCAGCTTGAAGCAGCGAGCCTTGATGGGCCTTTGCTGATCAATGACGCGGTTTATGCTGAGCTTGCTGTTCGGTATGAACGCATCGAGCATCTTGAGGCGTTTGTCGACGGGGCGGGGCTCGAAATGACTTCAATGCCGCGTGCCGCGCTATTTCTGGCGGGCAAGGTCTTTACACAATATCGGCGGGCCGGTGGATCGAGGACCGGTGTGCTGCCCGACTTCTTCATTGGTGCGCATGCGGCTGTCGCCCAGGTGCCGCTGCTGACGCGCGATGTGAGGCGCTACCAGACGTACTTTCCGTCACTGGAACTGATTGCGCCGAATATGTGAGCGGCCGCAGCGGCAGGGGAGAGGCCTTCTCCAGCGCCTAAAAACGCGGAGGCTTTTGTGAGGTTGACGCCGAAACGGTCGCGGCGGCGCCGCGCACGCCGGCGGCAAGCGCGGTGCGTTTCACCAGGCGGGCGACCTCCTGGTCATTCAGCTGCGGCACCGACCGCCTTGCCGTGGCCGGAGACGCGCCGGAACAGCGGTCCGCGCGGGATCAAGCAGTTTGTTTGCTTAAGACGAGTGCGCAGCGCCTCTATTGCCTTCAAGCATCTAAGCTCCAGATTTCTTGATAAGGATGTTCAAGAACAGCCCAGCTAACGCAGGCATTCGACAGGTAGGCCGTTGTGGCAAATTTCAGCCTGCGAAGTGAACCGCTCAGGGGAAGAGCATTCGTAGGGAGGAATCGCCATGTCAAACAGAATGATGTCCCTGCTAGGTGGCGCCCTCATGGCCAGCGCGGCATTCACTGCCGTGCCGGCGGCCGCGGACGACATCGTCCTCGGCGCTTCAGTGCAGTTGACCGGTTCATCGGCCAATACCGGCCGCTATTACAAAGACGCATACACATTCGCCATCGAGAAGATCAACGCGGCGGGCGGGGTCAGAGTGGGTGGCGAAAAACGCAAGCTGGCACTGAAGATCTACGACAACCAGTCGGACGTGAATTTGAGCGTCAGGCAGTACACGCAGCTCGTCGCGAAGGACAAGGTCGCCCTGCTGCTCGGGCCGTTCGCGTCGAACTTCGCGCTCGCGGATTCAGCCGTGTCGGAGAAATACCAGGTCCCGATGGTCCAAGGTGGCGGCGCGTCAGACCAGATTTTCTCACGCAAATTCAAATATATATTTGGAACGCTTGCGCCGGCCAGCAACTATTTCGGCTCGACCGTCAAGATGCTGAAGGAGCTTCAGCCGGCACCCAAGACTGTCGCACTCCTCTATGCAGACGATGCCTTCGACGTATCGGTCGGAGAGGGTACGCGACCGCTCCTCAAGGAGGCCGGCTTCAACATCGTCATGGACGAAAAATACAGCTCCAATGCCAGTGACTTCAATTCGCTCCTGTCACAGATCAAAAGCAACGGCGCCGAGGTCGTGCTGGTGGCCGGCCACGAAACCGAGATCCTCAACTTCGTGCGCCAGGCCAAGAGCCTGGCAGTGGCCCCGAAAATGTATTCCTTCACTGTCGGCGTACCGAGCGAGGATTTCCGCAAGGCGCTCGGCGCGGACGCCGACTACGCCTTCGGCATGACCGCCTGGCTGCCGTCGGCCAAGCTCAAGGACAGATGGTTCGGCGATGCCGCCACCTTCGCCAAGGAATATAAGGCCAAGTTCAATTACGATCCGGACTACCACGCCGCCTCAGGCGCGGCCGATATCGAGGCGCTGGCGCAGGCCATCGAGAATGCTGGCGACACCGATCCGGCCAAGGTGCGCGATGCCTTGGCCAAGCTCAATTTCGACAGCCTCTACGGCAAGATCGCCTTTGGCGAGAACGGTCAGATCGACCTGCCGCAGACTGTGATCCAGGTGCAGGGAAACGAGCTCAAAGCGATCTATGGGCCGGACGGACTGATCGAGAAGCCGAAATATCCGATGCCGGCCTGGAACGCGCGCTAGACCTGGTCAGCCGTCGGCGGAGGCTACCTTGAACCTGCTCGCGCAAATCCTGATCAACGGTGTGCTGCTCGGCGGCCTCTATGCCGTCATGGCACTCGGGCTTGCGCTGGTCTGGGGCGTGCTCAACATCGTCAACCTTGCGCATGGCGCCTTCATCATGCTGGGGGCCTATCTCTCGTGGCACCTCTACAACTATCTCGGCATTGACCCGTTCATCGGCCTGCCGCTCACCGCGGTTGTCATGTTCGCGCTGGGCTACGGCGTGCAGCGAGGCCTGTTAAACCTCGTGGTGCGGGCGCCGATGTTCAACACGCTCTTGATCACCTTCGGGCTGGAAGTGGTGCTGACCTATCTGGCGCAGCTTGCCTTTTCCGCCGACTTCCGCACCATCAACCCGCCCTATGCCGGCAACAGCATCGCGCTCGGGCCTCTGGCGCTGCCGCAGGCACGGCTGATGGCCTTTGGCGTGGCTCTGGCGCTGACGGCAGCGATGTGGGCGTTTCTGCTGCGCACCAGGCTCGGCCGCGCCATCAGAGCGACAGCGCAGAACCTGACGGCGGCGCGGCTTTATGGAGTGGAGCCGCGCCATCTCTATGCCGTGACCTTTGGTATTGGCATCGGCCTTGCGGGTACTGCCGGAGGGCTCTACGGCACGGTCTCGCAGATCAATCCCTATATTGGCGCGACACTGACGGCAAAGTGCTTCGCTATCGCCATCATCGGCGGGCTGGATGATCCCCTTGGCGTGCTGGTCGGGGGTCTGGTGCTCGGCATCATCGAGTCGCTCGCCGTGCTCTATATCGGCGCCACCTTCGGTGACGTGGCGAGCTTCGGCGTGCTGGTGGCGGTGCTGATTGCGCGGCCGAGCGGCCTGCTCGGCAAAACGGCATGAGCGCGGCGCGCATTGGCCTTTGCGCGCTGGTGGTGGCGGTGCTGGCGGCCGCGCCCTGGTTCGGCTCGGACGTGCTGGTCCAGTTCGGCATAAACGCGTTGCTGCTTGCCGTGCTGGCGCAAGGCTGGAACATCATCGGCGGCTATACCGGCTACGCCTCCTTCGGCAATTCGGTGTTCTATGGCCTAGGCAGCTACGGCGTGGCAATCGCCATGGTGCAGTGGGAACTGCCCTTCGCCGCGGGGTTGGCATTCGGCTTGGCGATGGCGGTGGCCTTCGCCTTCCTGCTTGGCCTGCCGGTGCTGAGACTCAAGGGCCATTATTTCGCCATCGCCACGCTGGCGCTGGCGCAGGTGATGATCGCCATTGTTTCCAATGTCGAGCTCGCCGGCCAGAACATCGGCCTGGTGCTGCCGCCGCTCAACAACGATCCGCTGTTCTACGAGCTGGCACTCGGCCTGCTGGTGCTGGCGACGCTCACCATCTACTGGCTGACGCGGAGCCGCTTCGGCTTCGGGCTGATAGCCATCCGCGAGAACGAGGAAGCGGCCGCGGTGATGGGTGTCAACACAACGCTCTACAAGGTGCTGGCCTTTGCGCTTTCGGGCGTGTTCTGCGCGTTGGCCGGCGGCATCCACGCATACTGGATCACCTTCCTCGACCCCGAAAGCGCCTTCGACATCAGCCTCAACGTCAAGATGATCATCATGGCGGTGTTCGGCGGCCCAGGCACGGTGCTCGGGCCGGTCGTCGGCGCGCTCGCACTGTCGGCTGTCTCGGAGGTGCTGTCGAGCGAAGTGACCGGCCTGGCCAGCCTGTTCTTTGGCCTGGTCGTGGTCGCCGCCGTGGTGCTGATGCCGCGCGGGCTGGCCGACGTGGTGCGGCGGTTCCGCAAATCAGGTTGGCGCTATTTCGCCGAGAACATCCGGGCGCATCGCATATGAGCACGATCCTGGAAATCTGCCATGCCACGCGTCGCTTCGCCGGGCTGGTCGCCGTCAATGACGTCTCCTTCACACTGGAGCAAGGCGAGATCCTCGGCATCATCGGTCCCAACGGCGCGGGCAAGACGACCCTGATCAGCCTGGTCAGCGGCACGCTTGCGCCGAGCTCGGGCGACATCGTCTTCGAGGGGCAGTCGATCACGAAGCTGCCGGCCTATCGCCGTGCCCGGCTAGGTATCGGCCGCACTTTTCAGATCATGCGGCCGTTTCCCGGCCTTTCAGTGCTGGACAATGTTGCCGTCGGCGCCCTGTTCGGCCGCAACGAAGGTGGCCTGGCGGAGGCGCGCGAGCGGGCGCGAGGCCATCTCGACTCCGTCGGTCTCGCCAGATTCGCTAGCCAGCGCGCCGACGAGCTCGGCGGGCCAGGCCGCAAGCGGCTGGAACTTGCCAAGGCGCTGGCCATGCAGCCGAAGCTGCTTTTGTGCGACGAGGTAATGGCGGGCTTGAACCATGTCGAGATCGACGAGGTAATCGGCGTCATTCGCAAGCTTCGCGACAGCGGCATTTCGATCTTGGTGATCGAGCATGTCATCAAGGCGATCAAGAGCCTGTCCGATCGGCTGTTGGTGCTGCACCACGGCGTGAAGATCGCCGACGGCGCGCCCGATGCGGTACTTGCCGACCACACGGTGGTCGAGGCCTATCTCGGCAGGAGGCGCTCATGATCGGGAGGAGGGAGCCAAATGCCGGCCGCAGCGCAAGCGTTGCGACCGCGGGAACGCCGAGCAATGCGGCGGCCCTGCTGAAGGTGTCCGGCCTCGGGGCTGGCTATGGCGGCATGCCGGTGCTGCGTGAGGTCTCGCTGGAGGTCAACAAAGCCGAGATTGTAGCGCTGGTGGGCAGCAACGGCGCCGGCAAGACGACGCTGCTGAGGGCGCTGTCGCGGGTTATCCGCTCGACCGGCACGATCGAGTTCGCTGACCGCGACCTCTCGCCGATGACGCCCGACGAAGCGTTCGGCGCAGGGCTGGTGCAGGTGCCGGAGGGCCGCCAGCTTTTCGACCGGATGAGTGTCGAGGACAATCTCCTGATGGGCGCCTACAGGCGCGGCGACGGCCAGGCGATCGGGCGGGACCTCGAACGCATCTACGGCCTGTTCCCGCGCCTTGGCGAGCGTCGGCGACAGCTTGCCGGCTCGCTGTCGGGCGGCGAGCAGCAGATGTGCGCCATGGGGCGTGGGCTGATGGCGGCACCGGTGCTCCTGATGATCGACGAGATGAGCCTTGGCCTCGCGCCCGTGGTAGTCGAGCAGTTGATGGAGGTGCTGGCGGCAATCCGCCAAGACGGCGTCACGATCCTGCTGGTCGAGCAGGACGTGCACCTGGCGCTGTCGGGCGCCGACCGCGGCTATGTCATGGAAACCGGCCGCATCGTCCACCATGGCGCGGCAAAGACGCTGATCGACGACCCGCAGGTGCGTCGGGCGTATCTCGGACTGTAGATGATGCGACCCGATCGCCTTGCCGATAACCATGAACGCTCCAGGCCAAAAGTGGAACCCGGCACAAGATCGTTCGGAAGCTGGTGACATCGACTGTAACTGCCAGAATTGGTACGAGCCAATTCGATGCTCATTGACAGGAGACGCTCCGATATAATGCAGTGTTCTTAGTCCTAGTGGTTTCCACCTAACGGAAGAGTCCGATTTGGGATTCCCCTTTGGCGGTGTGTGTGCGAGTCTGCCGGATGCGCACAGGAATCTCGCTCACCGTTTCTTCGATTGAT
>NZ_JAVIIW010000066.1:0-28833 GCF_033977205.1 Mesorhizobium album
GTGGCCTGCCGGTACTGACAATGGGCGCAACTGGATACCGTCGACAACACAAAGGATCACAAAATGGCGCCACAACCCCCTTGACCTTCAACTCATCATATGAGGGGGGCCTGATGCCCAGGGACTGGGCCGCTCCAAGGGCGGCTTAGGCACTAAGCTGCACGTCGCCACCGATAGCCTCGGCAATCCTGCCAGCCTCCTTGCCAGCCCGGGCCATCGGGGCGAGGTTCTCTTTGGTGCCCCCTTGATCAAGGGGATCGCATGCCGATTCGTAATCGCCGATCGGGCCTACGATGCCGAACACTTTCACGACACCATTCTGGATGCTGGTGCCGAGCCGGTCATCCCGCCACGACCCAATCGCCGCAGGCCGCATGCCTACGACAAGGATCTCTACAAGGAACGCAATCTGGACGAGCGCTTCTTCAACAAGCTCAAGCACTTTCGGCGCACCGCAACCCGCTACGACAAACTGCTTGCCAACTTCATTGGCTTCGTCACCCTCGGCGCGATCCACATCCTGCTGCGGTAAAAGTTAAATCCTCACCACAACCTAGGCGCGCCCACCGGCGCGAGCGCGCTGAAGCGCCTCTAGCGCGTCGAAAGGACGCGCTGCGCTGTCGTCGCAAAACCGCCACCGAAGCTTGAAATACTGATCCGCGATCCCCCAGATTGGGGACTTCGGGATCATTCATGAACGACGCGCAACCAAGCTCCCAGATCGAAATACCCTTTGTGGGCCGCTGGCACTATTCGCGCGCCGAGTTGATCGCCGATGGCATCGTCCACGCAGTGGGCATCGTTCTGGCGATCGCGGCCGGCTCCGCCTTCCTGGCGCTCGCCGCTTTCCATTCCGGCCCCGGTGAGTACGTCGCCGCGGTCTTCTATGTCGTGTCGCTGCTCACCGTGCTCTCGGTGTCGCTGGCCTACAATCTTTGGCCGATATCGTGGCCGGCGAAATGGATATTGCGCCGCTTCGACCACGCCGCGATCTACCTGCTGATCGCCGCCACCTACACCCCGTTGCTCGCCCAGCTCCACGCCTCGTCGCTGGCCTTGCCGATGATCGTCGTGGTGTGGGCCGCGGCGGCAATGGGCATCGCGATCAAGATGTTCCTGCCCGGCCGTTACGACCGGCTGGCAATCGTCTTTTATCTCGCCATCGGCTGGAGCGGCGTCGTGCTCGCCGGACCGCTGGTCGAGACGCTGCCGACCGCCTCGATCGTGCTGCTCGTCGCCGGCGGCATCGTCTATTCCTGCGGCGTCATCTTCTTCGCCTGGAAAGGCCTGCGTTTCCACAATGCCGTCTGGCATGGCTTCGTCGTCACTGGCGCCGGGCTGCATCTGGCCGCCATGGTCGACTGCCTGGTCATCAGCCGATTCTGAGTTCCCTGGCGACAGCGATATTGCCAAGCGCCATTCATTTTGGTCACAATTCCGTTTAGAGTCGCGCAAATTCGCGGCGGTGGCATCGGAAACGGGGCACGGATGGCTTTTCTCAAATCCTTCGGCAGGCGCTCGGATGTCCTGGTCTACGATCCGCACAAGCTGTCCAGCCCGCAGGTCTTCCTGCTCACCATGGTGATCTTCCTGATCATCGTCGCCTTCATCGCCGCCATCCTCACCCGCCAGATCTCGAGAGCCTTCTCCAGCAACCCCGGCCTGAACGGGCTGATCATCGGCGTGCTTGTCGTCGGCATCCTGCTCGCCTTCATCCAGGTTGGCCGGCTGTTCCGCGAGGTGCGGTGGGTCAATTCCTTCCGCGCCGGCTCCGAAACCACCGAGCCGGTGCTGCTGGCACCGATGAAGGCGATGATCGGCCGCTCGTCGACCATCGCCTTCTCGACCTCTTCGATGCGCACCATGCTCGATTCCATCGCCACCCGCCTCGACGAAAGCCGCGACACCTCGCGCTATCTCGTCGGCCTCTTGGTGTTCCTCGGCCTGCTCGGCACTTTCTGGGGCCTGCTCAACACCATCGCCTCGATCCGCGAGACCATCGAGGCGCTCGACCCCGGCACGGGTGACGCCGCCGCTGTGCTCGAAGCGCTGAAGCAGGGGCTCTCGGCGCCGCTCGCCGGCATGGGCACGGCCTTCTCGTCATCGCTGTTCGGCCTTTCCGGCTCGCTGGTGCTCGGCTTCCTCGACCTGCAGGCCGGCCGCGCCCAGACCCGCTTCTACACCGAGCTCGAGAACTGGCTGTCCTCGGTCACCGATCTTTCATCCGACATCGTCGTCTCCGATACGCACCGCGCCGAGCCGTCGGAGGAGATCCGCCTGCTGTCGGAACGGCTGCGCAGCCTGCAGGAGAATGGCGGTGGCTCCAACCCGCGCGTCGCCACCGCCATGGCCAATCTCGCCGACGGTATTTCCGGCCTGGTCAAGAACATGCGCTCCGAGCAGCAGATCATGCGCGACTGGGTCGAAGCGCAGTCCGACGAGCAGAAGGCCATGCGCAACACGCTGGAAAAGATCGCCGACGCGCTGAAGAAACAAGGGGTCCACTGACGTGGCGCTGGCAAGACGACGCGCCGACCGCCGCATCGACTACTGGCCGGGCTTCGTCGACGCGTTGTCGACGCTGCTGCTCGCCATCATGTTCCTGCTCACCGTCTTCGTGCTGGCGCAGTTCCTGCTCAGCCGCGAGATTTCCGGCAAGGACACGGTGCTCAACCGCCTCAACTCGCAGATCAACGAATTGACCCAGTTGCTCGCGCTGGAGCGCTCGAACAGCCAGGACAAGGAAGATTCGCTCGCCAACCTGCAGGCTTCGCTGTCGGCGGCGCAGGCGGAAAAGGGCCGTCTCGAACAGTTGCTGGCGCAGGGCGCCGGCGCCGGCGACGCAGCCAACAAGCGGGCGGAAGCGCTATCCGGCGAGCTCAGCAACCAGCGCCAGATCAGCCAGCAGGCGCTGAGCCAGGTCGAGATCCTCAACCAGCAGATCGCAGCGCTTCGCAAGCAGATCGCCGCACTCGAGGACGCGCTCAATGTCTCCGAGCAGCGCGACCAGGAATCCAACACCAAGATCGCCGATCTCGGTCGCCGCCTGAATGTGGCGTTGGCGCAGCGCGTCCAGGAGCTCAACCGCTACCGCTCCGACTTCTTCGGCCGGCTGCGCGAGATCCTCGCCGACCGTGAGAACATCCGCATCGTCGGCGACCGCTTCGTCTTCCAGTCGGAGGTGCTTTTTCCCACCGGCTCCGACGTGATCAACGATGCCGGCAAGGTCGAGATGAAGAAGCTTGCCGACGCCGTCATCGAATTGCAGAAGGAAATCCCGCCCGAGATCAGCTGGGTGCTGCGCGTCGACGGCCACACCGACAACAAGCCCCTGTCGGGCACCGGCCGCTATCGCGACAACTGGGAGCTTTCGACTGCGCGCGCGACCTCGGTGGTAAAGTTTCTGATCGAGAACGGCGTGCCGGCCAACCGGCTGGTCGCCGCCGGCTTCGGCGAGTTTCAGCCGCTCGATCCGTCCGATACGGATGAGGCGCGCAGCAAGAACCGCCGTATTGAACTGAAGCTCACCGAACGCTGACTGGTCACTCGAAATCCGTCCGCGCCGGCCGGCCGTCCCGCTTGGGTGCGACCTTTTAGGGCGGGATTCGAGCGTGACAAGGCCGCAAAAGATTACCGTTTTTTAATTCCACTTTGGCAGGTGCCGCTCCTAAGTTTCCCTAGAGGGCCGAGGACCGCCGGCGGTGCCTCCCACATCGCGACGCGACGGAAACCGGACGGCCCAGGCCGGAAGGCAGGTCGCTCCCGGCGCCGCCTTCCCCAGCAACAAGGAGACGCAGCCATGCGCTCTTTCAAGCTACCCAGGACAGCGGCACTTGCCGCACTTGTCGTCGCCGTTCCGTTTGCCGGCGCCTATGCCGCATCGGCCGGCTTCTACACGCCGCGCACGGCGGGCCTGATCGACCAGGCGCAGAGCGTTGATCAAGGCATCACCGCCGCGAGGCAGATGGACAAGATCAAGCCAGCCGAGGCGCGCAGCCTTCATATGCGTGCCGCTCACATCAGCCGCGTCGCCCAAAGGGAAGCTGCCGCGGGACATGGCTCGATACCAGCCACGCAGTACCAGCAGTTGGTCGCGCAACTCGATGACGTGAGCCAGAGCCTGCGCAACGCCACTGGCAGCAGCCCGCTCATCGGCGATGGCGCGGACGGCGGATATTATCCGAACGGGTGAATTCATCCATAGCAGCGCCTTCCGTGACGACGGCCCCGCGCGTCTGTTGGCGCCCGGGGCGTCGCGTAGTCGGGAATTTTACCCAGAATGGCGTGCCGGCCGGTCGTTGCCGGCTGCGTCAAGTTTCAACCGCTCGATCCGTTCGGTGTGGACGGGTGCGCGGCAAGTTCCTGCGTTGAACTGAGGCTCACCGAACGTTGATCCGACATCACGCGAACTCACGCGAATTTGTTCGCCGGCTCAACACTAGGGCGTAGGAAGTCGAGGACTATCTGGCGCCCGCGAGACCTGGTCTCAAGGGCGTCCTTTTTCGATCACAAGCCGAGCCAAAGCGCGGCGATGGCGAGCACCGCGGGCACCGTCTGGACGAACAGGATCTTCCGGCCGACGGTCGCGGCGCCGTAAAGGCCGGCAATGGCGACGCAAAGCAGGAAGAAGACCTTTATCTGGAACCCGCCGACGCCGAGATAGAGGCCCCAGATCAGGCCCGCGGCGAGAAAGCCGTTATAGAGCCCCTGGTTGGAGAGGCGCTGGCAAAATCCGGCTTGAGGTTGAACGCCTTGTGGCCGCGTGGCGTGTCCCACAGCACCATCTCCAGATAGACGATGTAGAAGTGGATCAGCGCCACCAGCCCGACCAGGATGTTGCCGACCATCTTTCCCCCTCCACGCGACCGCGTTCCAACGATATTGATCACGCCCGGTCTGCACTCCGCAAGGACATCGGGGTTGCCAATGTCCGCGCGTTGGTATCTTTTCGCGCCGTCCAAAGTGCGGAACCGATCATGTCCTTCCAGAAACTCGACCAACTCGGCCACAAGCTTGAAGCGCTGGAACATGCGCTGGCCATCCTCGGCGCCGATGAGGCGACCCACATGGCGGTCGGCGGCGGCGAGAAACGCGCCGAAGCGACATCGACGCTGGCCGGCATGCTGCACCGCCAGGCCACCGCGCCGGAGATCGGCGACTGGATCGCCGCAGCCGAAGCCGAGCCGCTGAACGACGAGCAGCGGGCGGCGGTCAGGGAAATGCGCCGGCAATACACCAACCTCACCTGCCTGCCGGCCGAATTCGTCGAGCGACAGACAACGGCGCGCATGCGCTCCGAGCAGCTCTGGCGCGACCTGCGCGCCAAGAACGACTGGGCGGGTTTCCTGCCGGCGCTGGAAGGCGTGGTGGCGCTGGTGCGGGAGGAGGCGACGCTTCGCGCCGACGCGCTCGGCCTCGATCCCTATGACGCGCTGATGGAGCAGTATGATCCCGGCAACCGCGCCGCCGACATCACGCCGGTGTTCGCCGAGCTGAAGGCCTTCCTCAAGGACTTCGTGCCGCAGGCGCTGGCCGCGCAGGAGGCGCGGCTGGCGAAGCATCCGCTGAAGCCGCTCTCCGGCAGCTACGCCGTCGAGAAACAGCGCGAGCTTGGCCTCGCCATGATGGCGGCGGTCGGCTTCGACCTCACGCATGGCTCGCTGTCGGTGTCGCACCATCCCTTCTGCGGCGGCGTGCCGACCGATGTGCGCATCACCACCCGCTACAAGACCTCCGATTTCCTGTCGGCGCTGATGGGAGTGCTGCACGAGACCGGCCACGCGCTCTATGAGCAGAACCTGCCGAAAGCCTGGTCGCACTGGCCGCTCGGCAAGGCGCGCGGCATGGCCATGCATGAGAGCCAGAGCCTGTTCGTCGAGAAGCAGATCGGCCGCAACCCCGCGTTCTGGTGCTGGGCGCTGCCGATGGTCGAAAACCATCTCGGCGAAACCTGGTCGCTCGACGACATCCTGCCGCATGTCCACCATGTCGAGCGCGGCCTGATCCGCGTCGATGCCGACGAAGTCACTTACCCGCTGCATGTTATCCTGCGCTACGAGCTCGAGCAGGAGCTCGTGTCCGGCCGGCTGGAGGCCACCGACCTGCCCGAGGCCTGGGACGCCAAGATGCGCGACTATCTCGGCCTGTCGACCATCGACAACCCGGCCGACGGGCCGATGCAGGACGTGCATTGGCCGGGTGCCGCCTTCGGCTATTTCCCGTCCTACACGCTAGGCGCCATGATGGCGGCGCAGCAATGGGCGGCCTTGACCAGGGAGCACCCGTCCGCCGACGAGGATCTTGCCAAAGGTGATTTCGGCGCCATCAACAACTGGCGCCGCGAAAGGATCTGGTCGCATGGCTCGCGCTGGTCGACGCCCGAGTTGCTCGAGCGCGCCACCGGCGAGAAGCTCAACGCCGCCTATTTCACCGAACATCTGCGCAGGCGCTACGGCGACTGACGCGCCTTCTCGAACTCACTGGACCAAGGCGCGCAAAAGTTGCCTTGCCGGTCTTTACTTTGCGGGGAAAGACTCTGAAAAAAGAGACTTCTTTGCATCGTGGGCTTGGATGTTGGTGGGTAGCAGCTTTCGCAGGATCGGGTCTTTCTGCAGCCTCTTCCTCTTTTTGATCTTGCTCGTCGGCCTGAACTTTCCTGCAAAGGCGGATGAGATTGTCCGGAAGGGACCGGCCGCAGATTGGGTCACGCTGATCGATATCCCTTCGGCGGATCCGACGCGGGCCGACCAGATCAAGAACGGCATATCATGGCTGCTGGCGGACGAGCAGATCGTCCATCGCGACCACGGCTACGACGACTATTCGCGCACGGTCTATAGAATAGTCGACCGCCCCGGCCTTGAGGAGGGCGCCAGCATCGACCTGCAGTTCGATCCCTCGAGGCACAGGGTCACGCTCAACCATTTGCGCATCATCCGCGACGGCGTGGTGCTCGACCGCCTGGACGGCGTCAAGTTCGACATATTCCGACAGGAGAAAGACGCCGAAAAGGGCATCTATGACGGCTGGCTGACCGCCCATGTCAATATCGACGACGTGCGCGTCGGCGACGTCGTGGACTATGGCGAGACCTACGAGATCACGCCGCTCGTCGGCAAGGGTCTGTTCTTCTACAGCTTCTCGACCGAGTGGGAAGAGCCGGTGGGACTGATCCGGACCAGCATCATATGGCCGGCCGCGCAGCCGCTGGCGATCAAGCCACGGGGAACCGGGATCAAACCCGTGATTTCCACGTCGGGAACGGACACGACCTATCTGTGGGAGATTGCCAATCCCAAGCCCGTCAAGGTCGAGGAGAACGTGCCCGGCGGCGTTCCCGGGCTGGGGATCGATCGACGTCTCGTCGACCTCAAGCTGGCAAAGCGTGATCGACGCGGTTCAGCCCTACTACAAGCCGGCGACCGCCTTCCCCTCCGCTTTCGCCGCGAAGCTGGACGAGATCGCAGCCAGGCATCCGCAGCCGGAGGATCGAATGATCCAGGCGATGCGCCTCGTTCAGGACGAGATCCGCTATGTCAGCCTCTCGATGGGGTCCGGGTCGTACATCCCGCGCGATCCGGCGACGGTCATCCAGAGCGGCTTTGGCGACTGCAAGGACAAGGCGCTGCTGCTCACCTCCGCTCTTATGCGGCTGGGCATTTCGGCACAGGTGGCGCTGGCCGACCTCGATCAGGGGCGGGCGCTGGACCAGCATCTGCCGGCGCTGCGCAACTTCGACCACGGCATCGTCAAGGCGACGATCGGAACCAAGACATATTGGCTCGACGCCACCGACTACCTGCAGGGCGGAGATGCAAGCAACGTCGCGCAGCCGGATTATGGCTTCGCCTTGCCGGTCTTCGGCAACGGCGAATTGGAGAAGATGCCAAGCCCGGAGCTTAAAAGCCCCACGATCAAGGTCGCCGAGGATTTTTCCTTTCCCGACAAGCCCGACGGTCATCTGACGCTGACGGTGCTCTCGACCTATGAAGGCGCCGACGCCGACGGGATGCGCAGCAAGCTCGCCAGCCGATCGGTGAGCAAACTGTCCGACGACTATCTCAAATATTACAGCAAGCGCTACCCTGGCATCGAAACCGCGGCGAAGCTGGAGATCTTCGACAATCGCGACGGCAACCTCATCAATGTGCGGGAGAGCTACCGGCTCCCGGCACAGGCGCTCGCCGCCGACGATCTTGCCAAGAATTTTCGATCAAGGCGGCCGACCTCGGCACCGATCTGCCGACACCGACAATGGTGGACCGCGTCGGACCCGTCTCGCTCGGATCGCCTGTCTATCGCCGTCACACCGTGACGGTGAGCAACCTGAAGGCACGGTTTTCGGGCGGGGACATGAAGAGCGTCGTTACGCCCTATCTCTCCCTGAAGTCGTCATGGAGCAACACGCCGACCACTTTCGAGGTGCAGTGGAATTTCCAGACCCTGGCGACGCAGGTTCCGGCCAAGGCGATCGGCGACTATCTGAAATCGGTCAAGGACGTCTCGGACAACATCGACTGGACCTACGATTTCACCTACCAGGACGCGGCCGCTGACCCGCCAGCCGCCACCCCCGGCAATCCCGTCCGCCAGCTCCTCACCACCGTGGTGCTGCTGTCCCTGTTCATAGTCTTGCCGCTGTTCATGGCCTACGGCCGGAGCCGGTAGCGGACAGTTCCGAAAAGTTCAGCAGCCGTTCGGCATCGCGCGAGGGCGAATGCCACCTACTCCGCAGCGCCTTTGAAGGCGCTGGCGCCGCTCTCGAACTGCAGCTTGGCGAGCCGCGCATAGGTGCCGCCCTTGGCGACAAGGCTCTGATGCGTGCCTTCCTCGACGATGCGTCCGCCTTCCATGACGAGGATCCGGTCGGCCTTGAGCACCGTCGCCAGCCGGTGGGCAATCACGACGGTGGTGCGGCCGCGCATCAGCCGCTCCAGCGCCGTCTGCACCAGTGTTTCGCTTTCGGCGTCGAGCGCCGAGGTCGCCTCGTCGAGCAAAAGGATCGGCGCGTCGCGCAGGATGGCGCGGGCGATCGCCACGCGTTGGCGCTGGCCGCCTGAGAGCGTCACGCCGCGCTCGCCGACCTGGCTGTCATAGCCCTTTTCGAGCTTGACGATTAATTCGTCGGCAAGGGCGGCCTTTGCCGCCGCCTCGATCTCGGCATCGCTGGCACCCGGCCGGCCGAAGCCGATATTGTCGCGCGCGCTTGCCGCGAAGATGGTGACATCCTGCGGCACGATGGCAATGCGCCCGCGGATGGCGGCCGGATCGGCATGACGCAGATCGACGCCGTCGATGACGACGCGTCCGCTCTCCGGATCGTAGAAGCGCAGGATCAGTGAGAAGACGGTGCTTTTTCCCGCGCCCGAGGGGCCGACGATCGCCACCGTCTCGCCGGGCTTCACCTGGAAGCTCAGCCCATGCACGGCGGCGCGGTCCGGCCGCGCCGGATAGGAGAAGGAGACATCGTCGAAGCTGATCGCGCCCTTGGCCTTGGCGGGCAGCGACTGCGGATCGAGGGGCGGCTGGATGGCAGGCCGCTCGGCGAGGATCTCGGTCAGCCGCTCGGCCGCGCCCGCCGCCTGCGACAGCTCGCTCCACACTTCCGACAGCGCGCCGAGGGCGCCGGCGGCGAACACCGAATAGAGCAGGAACTGCCCGAGCGTGCCGGCCGACATCGTGCCGGCAAGTACGTCGCGCGAGCCGAACCACAGCACCGCCACCACCGAGGAGAAGATCATGAAGATGGCAAAGAAGGTGAGGAAAGAGCGGGCGAAGACCGACGTGCGCGCCGCCTCGAAGGCGGCTTCGACGGCGGCCGAGAAGCGCCCGGTGACCAGCTTCTCGTTGGTGAAGGCCTGCAGCGTGCGCACGGCGCCGATCTGCTCGCTGGCGTAGGCGGTGGCCTCCGCAAGCGTGTCCTGCGCCAGGCGCGACTTGCGCCGCACCGAACGGCCGAAGGCGACCAGCGGCAATACGATCAGCGGGATGGCGGCGATGACCAGGCCGGACAATTTTGGGCTGGTGAAGACCATCATCGCCACGGCGCCGAGGCCGAGGATGAGATTGCGCAGCGCCACCGATGCCGTGGCGCCGACCGCCGACTTCACCTGCGTGGTATCCGCGGCGAGGCGCGAGACGATTTCGCCGGACTGAGCGCGATCGAAAAAAGCCGGCGAGAGCGTGGTGACGTGGGAAAAGACATCGCGGCGGATGTCGGCGACGACGCGCTCGCCGAGCGTGATGACGAAATAGTAGCGGCTTGCGGAAGCCGCCGCCAGCAGCGCCGCCATCAGAACAAGGGCTGCAAAATACTCGGCAATGAAGGTGGAGCTCGCCGCCTGGAAGCCATGGTCGATCATGCGCCGCACCGCCATTGGCAGGGCAAGTGTGGTCACTGCCGCTACGATCAGCGAGATGATGGCGCCGACCGCCAGCTTCCGGTAGCGGGTGATATAGGGGAAAAGGTTCCTGAGCGGCCGGACCGAGCGCCGGCGCTCGTCTCCACTGACACCGATATCCGCCATGAGCGTTTCCTCTGGCCGCTTGCCGGTAATGCGCCTCAATATGCGCTTGCCGCGGCCTTGTGATTCAATTCCGGCTGATGTATAGGCTCGCCGACCGTTTTAGAAGCCGTGGCTTTTCATTAGCTGCGGCTTCGAGTTTTAAAAAGGGGCGCATCGACGCAGGCCATGGGCCCGTCACCAGCGCCGGCAAGCCAGGAACACGACAATGAAGGCCGATATCCATCCCGACTACCACACCATCAAGGTCGTCATGACCGATGGCACCGAATACCTGACCCGCTCGACCTGGGGCAAGGAAGGCGACACGATGAACCTCGACATCGACCCGACCACGCACCCGGCCTGGACCGGCGGCCAGCAGACCCTGGTCGACCGCGGCGGCCGCCTGTCGAAGTTCAAGAAGCGCTTCGAAGGTTTCGGCCTCTAAGCCAGGGACCCCTGTAGCATTTGAAAAACCCGCCTCGAGGCGGGTTTTTTTGTTTGCCTACCAAGCTGCTGGCAATCGCGCAGCGTTGGCGCTGCCCCTCACCCTTACCCTCTCCCCGTGAAGAACGGGGAGAGGGGGCGCCGACGCTGGAGCTTATCCCTTCTCCCCGTCACTATACGGGGAGAAGGTGCCGGCAGGCGGATGATGGGCGGCGCCGACCTCGACAATTGGTTGGCTACAGAGACGCACTGGAAAATTCGGTGACAGCGCACTTTTCGCGATAATGCGACCATCGGCAAGCGCCTAGGTCGGGTCGCCTCTACCCACCCAGCCTCCGCGCGCGAAACTCAGCTCTTCGCCTTGCGGTCGACATGCCCCAGATCGCGCTCCGGGTCGATGACATCGCGGATCAGTTGCTTGAGCTTTGCCGCGTCCGGAAAGCCGCCGTCGCGCTTGCGCTCCCAGATAAGCTCATCGTTGCAGGTGATGGTGAAGATGCCGCCGGTGCCCGGCACCAGCGTCACCTCGCCGAGATCGGTGCCGAAGGTCGAGAGCAATTCCTGCGCCATCCAGCCGGCACGCAGCAGCCACAGGCACTGCGTGCAGTAGGTGATGCGGATGATCGGAAGCGGCTTCTCGTTCATGACGGATTGCGCAGCCGATCAGGCCGCGCTGAGCTTGGCCATCGTCTCGTCGTCGACCTCGAAATTGGCGTAGACGCTCTGCACGTCGTCATCGTCCTCGAGGGTGGCGACCAGCTTCATCAGCGACTGCGCCCGCTCTTCGTCGACCGGGACATTGTTCTGCGGCCGCCAGATCGGCTTCACCGATTCCGCCTCGCCGAGCGCGGCTTCGAGCGACTTCGACACGTCACCGAGATTTTCGAAGCTGCAATAGATGGTGTGGCCTTCCTCGTCCGACTCCACGTCGTCCGCGCCGGCCTCGATCGCCGCTTCCATCACCTTGTCGGCGCTGCCGGCCGCGGCCGGATAGTAGATCTCGCCGATGCGATCCCACATGAAGGACACCGAGCCGGTTTCGCCGAGCGCCCCGCCGGCCTTGGTAAAGGCGGCGCGCACGTTCGAGGCCGAGCGGTTGCGGTTATCGGTCAGCACCTCGACGATCAGCGCAACGCCGCCCGGGCCGTAGCCTTCATAGCGCACGGCCTCGTAGTTTTCGGCATCGCCCGCGGAAGCCTTGTTGATGGCGCGCTGGATGTTGTCCTTCGGCATCGACACCGCCTTGGCGTTCTGCACCGCAAGGCGCAGCCGCGGGTTCATCGCCGGGTCCGGCGTTCCGGTCTTGGCCGCGACGGTGATTTCGCGCGCCAGCTTAGAAAACATTTTCGACCGCACCGCGTCCTGGCGGCCCTTGCGGTGCATGATGTTCTTGAACTGCGAATGGCCAGCCATGGCACCCCTGTCGTGTTCGGCTAGAGCATCCTGAAGCGGGTGAATTCACCGCGCCTTTTGCAAAATGCTCGAATTCAAATTTTCAGAACGTCTGAGCTATGCCTGCGAAGGCACGCGGCGCTCTCTGTCGGAATGGCCGGCTTATAGATAAATCGGCTCAATTCGTCCAGCCGCGCCGTCGACCCCGGCGGTCGGGCTGGCTGAAAATGCCTTGCAACACGGAATCATCCCTCCAGCTCCGACTTGAGGCGGTCGAGGATGCTGATCGCATGGCCGGCATATTGGCTGATCCAGCGGTCGTGGATCTGCTTGATCGGCAAAGCGTTGAGATGGTTCCAGCGTTCGCGCCCCTCGCGCTTCGCGACGACCAGATCGGCCTCTTCGAGCACCTTCAGATGCATCATCACCGTGCAGCGATCCATGTCCGGAAAAGCCTCGCAGAGCGCGCCGGTGGTCTGCGGCTGGTCCTTCAGCCGATCCAGCAACGCGCGCCGGCGCGGATGCGCCAAGGCCTTGAAAACATGGTCATCTGCGACGTGACTTGACATGTTATATTTCTATAACATATCGTTTTGGCAAGCAAGGAAGGAGCTGTGGATATGTCTCTTGGATTCAGGATTTCCGGACGCATCGGCAAGCCGGTCGCCGAGGTCTTCGACGCCGTCGTCAATCCGACGAAGCTCAGCGGCTATTTCACCACCATCGGCGGCGCTTCAGCCCCGCTGGTCGCCGGCACCACCGTCACCTGGTGGAAGACAGTGCCGGTCGAAGTCGACGAGGTGACGAAGGACAAGCGCATCGTGCTGCGCTGGGATGCGACCGACGCCGAGGGCAAGCCGGCATACAAGACGCGTATCGAAATGAATTTCGAGCCGCTGGATGACGGCGGCACCTTCGTCACCATCGCCGAGAGCGGTTGGCGCGAAGGCGAGATCGGCCTGAAGAAGTCCTACCTGAATTGCGAGGGCTGGTCGCAGATGCTTGCCTGCATGAAGGCCTATCTCGAATACGGCATCAATTTGCGCGACGGCTACTATCGCGCCGAGATGAAGGGCGAGCCGGCCAACGAGACCAACATCTGAGCTGAGGAGGCCGGCCGTGACGGTAACCCCGTTCCTTATGTTCGAAGGCAGGGCCGAGGACGCCGTGACGCTTTATTGCGAGACCATTCCGGCGAGCCGCGTTATCGATGTCACGCGCTACGGCCCGAACGAGGACGGGCCCGAAGGGACGGTCAAGCTGGCGCGCGCCTCCATTGGCGGCACGGAAGTCATGATCTTCAACAGCCCGGTGCATCACGCCTTCACCTTCACGCCGTCCTTCTCCTTCTTCGTCGACTGTTCGTCCGACGAGGAACTGGGGCGCATTGTCGACGTTCTATCCAAGGACGGTTCGTTCTCGATGCCGACCGGCAACTACAGCTTCAGCCGCCGCTTTGCTTGGCTCAACGACCGGTTTGGCGTTTCCTGGCAGATCAACCTGCCCTGATGCGAAATTGGGAGAACGCCATGGAACTCAAAGAGAGCCCCACCGCCGAAGCCGGCATGCTGATCCGCCGGCCCGCCGCCGAAGTTTTCAAGGCGATCGTCGATCCGGCGATCACGACGAAATTCTGGTTCACGCATTGGAGCGGCCGGCTGGACGGCGGCAAGCCGGTTCAGTGGGAATGGCGCATGTACGGTGTCTCGACGACCGTCACGGCCAGCGAGATCGTGCCCGGCGAAACGATCGTCATGCAGTGGAGCGATCCGCCGACCACAGTCGTCTGGACTTTTAGCGAAATGCCGGCGACGCGACCTTCCTCGAAGTCCGCAATTTCGGCTTCGCCGGCAGCGGCGACGAGCAGGTGAAGCAGGCCATCGACTCCACGGGCGGCTTCTCGCTGGTGCTGGCCGGCGCCAAGGCGTGGCTGGAACAGGGGCTGACGCTCGGCCTGGTTGGCGACCGTCACCCAAAGGGTGTCTCGGCCGGGTAGAGGCCCGCCGCACCGTAGCGGTCTTAGCGCCCACTGGACCTCTGCTTCCTGCGGTGCCGCGCCAGCATGTTGAGCCCCTCGACCAGCGCGGAAAAACCCATGGCGGCGTAGATGTAGCCCTTGGGCACATGGTAGCCCATGCCGTCGGCGATCAGCGTCATGCCGATCATCAAGAGGAAGCCCAGCGCCAGCATCACGATCGTCGGGTTCCTGGCGATGAAATCGGCAAGCGGTCCGGCCGCCGCCATCATCACGCTCACCGCCACGATCACCGCGATATACATGATGGCGATCTCGTCGGTCATGCCGACGGCGGTGATGATGGAATCGATCGAGAAGACGAGGTCGAGCAAAAGAATCTGGAAGATCGCGCCGGCAAGGCTCATCTGCAGCGTGCCGCCCATCATCGTGTCCTGATGATCCTGCGGGTCGACCGTGTGGTGGATCTCCTTGGTCGCCTTCCAGACCAGGAACAGGCCGCCGGCGATCAGGATCAGGTCGCGCCAGGAAAAGCCGTGCCCGAGCGCCGTGAACACCGGCGTCGTCAATTGCACGATGACCGAGATTGTGGCGAGCAGGATCAGGCGCATGACCAGCGCCGCCGAGATGCCAAGCCTGCGGGCGCGGGCGCGCTGCGCTTCCGGCAACTTGTTGGTGAGGATCGAGACGAAAATCAAATTGTCGATGCCGAGCACGACCTCCAGCACCACCAGCGTCAACAAGGCGATCCATGCGGTCGGATCGGAAACGAAGGCAAAGTGCGGCGCCAGGAATTCGACAAGCTGCATGGAGGTCGTCCCCTCTACGATCTGAAGCAGGTTTCGGCGGGTTCCGCGGGAGTTAGGTGCTTGAGGTCCTCATATCAATGTCACGACCAGAAGGCCGGCACCGTTTCCTCCAGCCGCGGCCCGCGACGAAACGGCGCGATCTTCTCGGCCAGTCCCGTGCGGTCGGAGATCTCGACGCCGATACCGCACAGCGTCGCCGGCCCGCTCGCCGCCTCGAAACGGCCCTTCGGCACTTTCGACAGGAAGCGGTTGAGAGGCTCTTCCTTGTCCATGCCGAGCGAGGAATCGTAATCGCCGCACATGCCGGCATCCGAAATGTAGGCGGTGCCGCCGTTGAGGATCTGATGGTCGGCGGTCGGCTGGTGCGTGTGGGTGCCGACCACGAGGCTGGCGCGACCGTCGACGAAATGCGCAAAGCACATCTTCTCCGACGTCGCCTCCGCATGGAAATCGATAACGACGGCATCCGCCTGCTCGCCGAGCGGGCAGGCCGAAAGCTCGCGCTCGCCGGCCTGGAACGGATCGTCGAGCTCGGGATGCATGAACACGCGGCCCATGATGTTGGCGACGAGCACCCGCGCGCCGTTCCTGGCGATGTAGACGCCGGAGCCGCGCCCCGGCGTGCCCTTGGGAAAATTGGAAGGGCGCAGAAAGCGCTCCTCGCGCGGCGCGAAGATCAGCGCGTCGCGTTGGTCCCAGACATGGTTGCCGGTGGTGACGACATCGGCGCCCGCCGCAAGCGTCTCGCGGAAGATTTCCTCGGTGATGCCGAAGCCGCCGGCGGCGTTCTCGCCATTGACGATGACGAAGTCGAGCTTGAAGTCGGAGATCAGCCCCGGCAGTTGTTCCCACACCGCCGTGCGCCCGGTTTTACCGACCATGTCGCCAAGGAAAAGAAGTCTCATGCAGCGTCGCGCGTACCAAGCGCCCGCGACACCGTCTCCGGCTCCTTGGCGATAACCCGCAGGTAAGCCTGCGCGGCCTGATCCGGCTCGGTTCTGCCTTGCTCCCAGTCCCTCAGCGTGCCGAGCGGAATGAGGTAGCGGATGGAAAATTCCTCCTGCGTAAGATGCAGGGCCCGGCGGATCACTTTGACGCGCGCGACAGGCGCCATGTTTAGTCGATCCCTGGTCAAGGGTGGATTGTCTTTGTCGGCCAAGGCGCCGGACTCTGCCTCCGCATCGCTCATGCTGCGCAGGCGATCCCAATCGCTTTCAGACTCAACCTTGGCGTGCTTCGTCATATGCTTTCTGCTCATGGCGTGTCGCCTGGCGGAGATCAGTCTTATTCGGTCGCCACGTTCGGTATAAATCACTGTCAGAACCACCCCATTGATCATACCGATACCAATGAAGCGCTCTTCCTCATAGTCCATGGAACGATCGACATAATGCAGCCCATGAATGTCATCGAACAAGCGCTTGGCGTCTGAAAATGCCACACCGTGCTTGGCAAGATTGCTCGCTGCCTTGTCGCCGTCCCATTCGAATTCAAGCATATTGCCCTACTGGATTTCAGTAGTATTCGCCGGACGGGCGCCTGCGTCAAGCGTTGAACCGGCGCAACCCGCTCTCGGTCAGTATTTCCTGGATGATCACGTCGTGGTTCTCCTCCGGCACTATCGAAACCTCCTGGCAGTCGAAGGCGATGCCGATCAGCCTGGGCGTCAGCCCTTTCTCGGCGAGCTTGGCGATCGCGCGATCATAGTAGCCAGCGCCGTAGCCGATGCGGTGGCCGCGCGCGTCGAAAGCGGCAAGCGGCACCAGCATCAGCGAGGGGTCGAGCACTTCCGCCTCCTCATGCGGCCCGACCGTGCCGAAGCCCGTGTCGACCATCGGCGCGCCGTGTACCAGTTCGCGGAACACGATCGTGGTCTTGTCGAGGATCGCCGGCAGGCAGAGCCTGGCGCCCTTTTCGCGCAGCACAAACATCAGCGGCCGCACGTCGACCTCGGAGCGCATCGGCCAGAAGCCGGACACCACCTGGCCCGGTTCGACCGCGATTTGCTCCTTCGCGGTTTCCGCCATTTCGAGCGCGATCTCGACGCGCCAGAATTCGTCGAGCGCATCGCGACGCGCCAGCGCTTCCTTGCGAAGCCGTTTCTTCAGGTCTTTCGGTGAGTTCATGCTCAGACGCTAGAAAAGGCCGGATTTGGATGGAGTTTCAGGAGCGACGTTTTCTACCGCACAAATCCCAAAATCGGGAGAGCGGCGATCCACACAACCGGTGGAGAGGTCGATCCCGGGTGCCTACAAAGTAGGTGGGCGCCGTGTGAGAAAACCCACGGGTCTTCCCAGGGACAGCTCCCTAAGGATCGATAAGGCCCCGGGGATAAGTTTCTCCTGCCGGGAAGCGCAGACCGCCGACGCCAATATAAGCCGGCGGTCGGCCGAGCGCCAGAGAGACGAAGGGCGAGAAACGAACGGCCAGTCAAAGCTTGCGCGCATCCACTTGGCTCCTTACGGTCCCGCCGCACGGATAGGAAAAAAAATGCGTTTCGAGGGTACCGCGGCCTATGTCGCCGACAAGGATCTGATGGTTGCGGTCAATGCCGCGATCGCGCTGGAGCGGCCCTTGCTGGTCAAGGGCGAGCCCGGCACCGGCAAGACCGAGCTTGCCCGCCAGGTGGCGGCGGCGCTCGGGCTGGATCTCATCGAATGGAACGTCAAATCGACCACCAAGGCGCAGCAGGGCCTTTACGAATATGACGCGGTCTCGCGGCTGCGCGACAGCCAGCTCGGCGACGGCCGT
Organism: Mesorhizobium album; assembly: GCF_033977205.1. Taxonomy (NCBI): domain Bacteria; kingdom Pseudomonadati; phylum Pseudomonadota; class Alphaproteobacteria; order Hyphomicrobiales; family Phyllobacteriaceae; genus Mesorhizobium; species Mesorhizobium album. The sequence continues at coordinate 17,880 of NZ_JAVIIW010000066.1, forward strand.
TTCAGCGACATCAAGAACTACATCAAGCGCGGCAAGCTTTGGGACGCCTTCGCCGCGCCGAGAAAAGTGGTTCTCTTGATCGACGAGATCGACAAGGCCGACATCGAGTTCCCGAACGACCTCTTGCAGGAGCTCGATCGGATGGAGTTCTTCGTCTACGAGACCGGCGAGACCATACGCGCCGAATTCAGGCCGATTGTCGTCATCACCTCGAACAACGAGAAGGAGCTGCCGGACGCCTTCCTGCGCCGCTGCTTCTTCCACTATATCAGCTTCCCCGACATCGAGACGTTGCACTGCATCGTCGACGTGCATTATCCCGGCATCAAGCAGAACCTGGTGCGGGCGGCCCTCACCCAGTTCTACGAGATCCGCGATGTGCCGGGCTTGAAGAAGAAGCCCTCGACCTCCGAAGCGCTCGACTGGATCCGCCTGCTGGTCGCCGACGACATCGCGCCGGAAGATTTGCGCACCGATCCGAAGAACATCCTGCCGAAGCTGCATGGAGCGCTGTTGAAGAACGAGCAGGACGTCCACCTCTTCGAGCGCCTGGCTTTCATGGCGAGACGGCAGGGATAGGCCGGCAGCAACAGCGCTTTCCCGGGCTGTGGACCGTTGCCGGCGAGCGGTGGCTGCGGCAGCTTCGGACCAAAGCATTGGAGGAAGAAATGTCCGAAATCGTCGTCCGCCCGCTTGCACAGTCCGACCATGCCGACTGGCGGCGCCTGTGGACAGCCTACCTCACCTTCTACGAGACCAAGCTGCCGCACGAGGTCTACGACGTCACCTGGAAGCGCCTGTTCACGGCAGGCGAATTCGAGCCGAAGGGTTTTATCGCTACACTTGACGGCAAGCCTGTGGGCCTCACTCACTATCTCTACCACCGCTCCTGCTGGTCGCAGGTCAACAACTGCTACCTGCAGGACCTGTTCGCCGACCCCGAAGTGCGCGGCAAGGGCGTCGGCGCGGCGCTGATCAAAGCGGTGCAGGACGATGCCAGCAAGATCGGTGTGAAGAACGTCTACTGGATGACGCACGAGACCAACGCCACCGCACGCCGGCTCTACGACCATGTCGCGCGCCGCACGGGCTTCATCGAGTACGACCTGCTATAAGGGGCCATGTTCATCCCCTTCTTCCTCGAATTGAAGGCCGCGCGGGTTCCCGTTTCGCTCCGGGAGTACCTGTCACTGCTGGAAGGGCTGGAAGCGGGATTGGTCGACTACGATATCGAGGGTTTCTACTACCTCGCGCGCTCGGCTCTGGTGAAGGACGAGCGCCATATCGACCGTTTTCGACCAGGTGTTCGCGCATGTCTTCAAGGGCGTCGAGGCGGTCACTGGCCCGGACGCGGTCGACGTCGCCAACATTCCGGAGGAATGGCTGCGCCGGCTCGCCGAAAAGCACCTGACCGACGAGGAGAAGAGACTGGTCGAGGCTCTCGGCGGCTTCGACAAGCTGATGGAGACCTTGAAGCAGCGGCTGGAGGAGCAGAAGGGCCGCCACCAGGGCGGCTCGAAATGGATCGGCACCGGCGGCACCTCGCCCTTCGGCGCCTATGGCTACAATCCGGAAGGCGTGCGCATCGGCCAGCACGAAAGCCGGCACCGTCGCGCGGTAAAAGTCTGGGACAAGCGCGAGTTCAGGAATTTCGACGACGCGGTCGAGCTCGGCACGCGCAACATCAAGGTCGCGCTGAAGCGCCTGCGCCGCTGGGTGCGCGAGGGCGCCGAGGAAGAATTCGACCTGCCCGGCACCATCCACGCCACCGCCGAGCATGGCTATCTCGATGTGAGAACCCGGCCCGAGCGCCGCAATGCAGTGAAGCTTCTGATGTTCTTCGATGTCGGCGGCTCGATGCACGACCATATCCGCGCCGTCGAGGAATTGTTTTCGGCCGCCCGCGCCGAATTCCGCCAGCTCGAATATTTCTACTTCCACAACTGCCTTTACGAGCGCGTCTGGAAGGACAATCGACGCCGGCTTGCCGAGACGATCCCGACCTTAGACCTCATCCACAAATACGGGCCGGACTACAAGGTGATCGTCGTCGGCGACGCCTCGATGAGCCCTTACGAGATCGCCCAGCCCGGCGGCTCGGTCGAGCACTGGAACCCGGAGGCCGGCAGCGTCTGGCTCGCGCGTCTTCTTCAGCAATGGCCGAACGCGGTCTGGCTCAACCCGGAAGCTGAGAAGAACTGGCGCTACACCCACTCAATCGCGATGATCAGCGAAATCTTCGGCGGCCGCATGTTCCCGCTGACGCTTGCTGGGCTCGAAGCGGCGACGAAGCAGCTTTCTCGCAAACATTAGCGAACGGCTCTGGCTGGGCAGGCCTGTAACAAATGCCTATGTTGGGGCGAATATCGGTTGCACCAACAACGAGCCGCCAAAGGCCGAGGAGATTTCATGGACACCCACGCCTACCCCGTCACCCGCAGCGATGCCGAGTGGCGCGCCCGGCTGACGCCGGAGCAGTACGCCGTCATGCGCAACCACGGCACCGAGCGCCCCGGAAGCTGCGCCCTGCTCTACGAGAAGCGCGCCGGCACCTTCTTCTGCGTCGGCTGCGACCAGCCACTGTTCGAATCCAAGCTGAAGTTCGAGAGCGGCACCGGTTGGCCGAGCTTCAACGATCCGGTCCCGGGTTCGATCGAGACCACTGTCGACCGCAGCTACGGCATGGTCCGCACCGAATGCCACTGCTCGCGCTGCGGCAGCCATCTCGGCCACGTCTTCGAGGATGGTCCGCCCCCGACCGGCCTGCGCTATTGCATCAACGGCGTGGCGCTCAGATTCGAGCCGGCGGCCTGAACCGCGCCCGATCGACACTTGCAAGGAAGGGCGGCTTGGGCCGCCCTTTTTGTTTGCGAGGAGGCCTGGCGCCGCTCAGCCAACCGCCGTTGCAATCAGCCAGAGCGCCGAGCCCAACATCATCAGCGATGCCTTTGCGCCGCCGGTTTTCTCCACCGTTCGCCAAACGGCAAGGGTGAGGAAGATATTGTAGGGAACGGGCAGGAAATGCACCGTCAGAACCAGCCAGAGCGGCAGCTTCAGCCCGAGCAGGACGAGCGCCAACCCCGACAACGCGATGTTGATCGCCGTGCCGACAAGAAGCATGTCGCGCCAGAACAATCGGACGAGCGGCGTTTTGCCTTGCCAACGAGAACGGAAGAAGCTGGCGACCACCTGCGGTCTACTCCTCGCTCAGCACCTCAATCACGGCGCGCTCGAAGCGCGAGCATTCCGTCACCAGCCAGTCAGCCATGGCCGGCCAGTTGTCCTCGGCAAAACAGTTGACCCGCCACTGCGAGTTGATGCCGAGGTTTTGCGCACTCTGCTCCGGTCTGAGCTTCAGCCGCGCCTCAATGGCCGGCTGGAACGGCTTCAGCCGCGACCAGACGTCCGTTGCGCCGAACTTCTCGTTGCGGCCGAAGAAGACTCCGACCACGTCCTCGCTGGGCGCGACATACATGGAAAGCACCAGCCCGAATTCGGGCATTCCACGCTGCCAGAACCACGGCCCGCGCCTCGCCAGCCGCGCCCTTTCATGCGGGTGCCGTTCGGCGAACAGCGCCCAGAAGCCGCGATGGCGGAACTCCGAAGCGCGGCGGCCGCCGAAGTCGAACTCACTCATGGCCGTCTCCGGCCATGAGCCTTAGACCATGCCGAGCGCGGCCTTGTAGAGGTCGAGGATCGCCTCGGCTTCCTGTCGCTCGGCCTGGTCCTGCTTGCGCATTCTAACCAGCTGCCGCACCGCCTTAACGTCAAAGCCGGTACCCTTGGCCTCGGCATAGACGTCCTTGATGTCGTCGGAAATCGTCTTCTTCTCTTCCTCGAGCCGCTCGATGCGCTCGATGATAGCGCGCAGCTGGCCGGCGGCTACAGTCTGGCTGGTTTCGGTGATCTCGTCGGCCATTTTTCTCTCCGCGTTTTTTGCGCCACGGCGATTCCCGCCCCGGCGAAATTGGAGCCGGTTCGATGCCCGAGCAGGCGCGGCGGGTCAAGACATTATCGATGCGGCATGAAGGGCCAGGGCACCCCTAAGGTGTGTTGAGATTCGGGCCAGGCCGAGCCGAGAATGGTGGTTTCCGAGAACCGGAGCGGAGCGTACTTCAGGTACGTGAGCACCGGCCTACGCCGGCCGTAGCCTTAAACTGCACCGCGACTCATGAGTGCTTCGGCCGGCGAAGGCCGGAAGCGCAGGAAGCCGCCATTTGCAGGCCGGCCTCACCTGAATATCAGCACACCTTACCCGAAAGCGATCAGCAGATCCTTCGCATCGATCTGGTCGCCGGCCTTGACCAGCACTTCGGCGACCACGCCGTCGCGCTCGGCATGCAGCGCCGTTTCCATCTTCATCGCCTCGATCGAGAGCAGCACATCGCCTGCCTTGACCGCCTGGCCTTGCGTCACGGCGAGCGCCGACACCACGCCCGGCATCGGCGCGCCGATATGCGCCTCGTTGCCCGGCTCCGCCTTGCGCCGCGCCTTGGCGGCCGAGGCGCCATGCGCGCGGTCCGGCACCTTCACGCGGCGCGGCTGGCCGTTGAGCTCGAAGAAGACGGTGACCATGCCCTTTTCGTCGACATCGCCAAACGCCTGGCAGCGTACCACCAAGGTCTTGCCCTTCTCGATATCGACGAAGATCTCGTCTTCCGACTTCATGCCGTAGAAATAGGTCGGCGTCGGCAGCACGCTGACCGGCCCGTAGGTTTCCTGCGCGGCGGCAAAGTCGGTGAAGACCTTTGGATACATCAGCCAGGAGGCGAATTCATACTCGCTGAGCTTGCGCTCGAGCTTCTCCTCGATCTCCTTGCGGCTCGCCTTGAGGTTGGCCGGCTTGAGCAGCGAGCCTGGCCTAACCGTGATCGGCTTCTCGCCCTTCAGCACCTTCTTCTGCAGCGCTTGCGGCCATCCGCCGGGCGACTGGCCGAGATCGCCGCGCAGCATCGAGACGACCGAATCCGGGAAAGCGATGTCCTTTGCTGGGTTCTCGACATCGGCGACCGTAAGCTCCTGGCTCACCATCATCAGCGCCATGTCGCCGACCACCTTGGACGACGGCGTCACCTTGACGATATCGCCGAACATCAGGTTGACGTCATGATAGGCCTGCGCCACCTCGTGCCAGCGCGTTTCGAGACCGAGCGAGCGCGCCTGCTCCTTGAGGTTGGTGAACTGGCCGCCCGGCATCTCGTGCAGATAGACCTCCGAGGCCGGTCCCTTGAGGTCGCTTTCGAAGGCGGCATACTGGTTGCGCACCGCTTCCCAATAGAAGGAGATATGGCGGATCCACTGCGGATCGAGGCCGGGGTCGCGTTCCGTGCCCTTCAGCGCCTCGACGATCGAGCCGAGGCAGGGCTGCGAAGTGTTGCCGGAGAAGGAATCCATCGCCGCGTCGATCGCATCGACGCCGGTTTCCACCGCCGCCAGCACCGTCGCCGCCGACAGGCCGGACGTGTCATGCGTGTGGAAATGGATCGGCAGGTCCGTGGCCTCGCGCAGCGCCTTGAACAGCACGCGCGCGGCCGACGGCTTCAACAGCCCCGCCATGTCCTTCACCGCGATGATGTGCGCGCCGGCGGCTTCCAGCTCCTTCGCCAGCCCGACATAATATTTGAGATCGTATTTGGCGCGCGCCGGATCGAGGATATCGCCGGTGTAGCACATCGCCGCTTCGATCAGCTTGCCCTCGGCGCCCACCGCGTCCATGGCGACGCGCATGTTCTCGACCCAGTTCAGACAGTCGAAGACGCGGAACAGGTCGACGCCGCCGGCGGCTGCCTGTTTGACGAAATGCTGCACGACATTGTCGGGATAGTTGGTATAGCCGACGCCGTTGGCACCGCGCAGCAGCATCTGCAGCAGAAGGTTGGGCGCAGCCTCGCGCACCCGCGACAGCCGCTCCCAAGGATCCTCGGTGAGGAAGCGCATGGCGACGTCGAACGTCGCGCCGCCCCAGCATTCCAGCGACAACAGCTGCGGCAATGCCCGCGCATAGGTGCCGGCGATGCCGGCAATGTCATAGGTGCGCATGCGGGTGGCGAGCAGCGACTGGTGGCCATCGCGCATCGTCGTGTCGGTGACCAGCACTTGGGCTTGCTCGCGCATCCAGGCCGCGAACTTCTGAGGTCCGAGCGCATCGAACTTCTGCTTGCTGCCGTCCGACACCTTGCCGTTGAGATAGGGCACGACGGGTGCCGCGGCATCGGCCTTGGGCATCGGCCGTCCGCGCGTCTCCGGATGGCCGTTGACGCTTACGTCGGCGAGATAGTTGAGCAGCTTGGTGGCGCGGTCCTGCCGCTTCACCTGCTGGAACAGTTCCGGTGTCGTGTCGATGAACTTGGTGGTGTAGGAATTGTCGGCGAAGCTCGGGTGGTTGATGATCGCTTCGAGGAAGGTGAGGTTGGTCGCCACGCCGCGGATGCGGAATTCGCGCAGCGCCCGGTTCATGCGCCGGATCGCTTCGAGCGGCGTCGGCGCCCAGGCGGTGATCTTCTCGAGCAGCGGATCGTAGAAGCGGGTGATGACCGCGCCCGAATAGGCGGTGCCGCCGTCAAGGCGGATGCCGAAGCCGGTCGCGCCGCGATAGGCGGTGATGCGGCCGTAATCCGGGATGAAATTCTGCTCCGGATCCTCTGTGGTGATGCGGCATTGCAGCGCGTGGCCGTTGAGCTTGATATCCTGCTGCGCCGGCACGCCGGAATCCGGCGTGCCGATGGCAAAGCCATCGAGGATGTGGATCTGCGCCTTCACGATGTCGATGCCGGTTACCATCTCGGTGACGGTATGCTCGACCTGGATGCGCGGGTTGACTTCGATGAAGTAGAACCTGCCGGTGTCGGCGTCCTGCAGGAACTCGACCGTGCCGGCGCCGATATAGCTGGTCTCGCGCGCGATCTTCAACGCGTAGCCGCAGAGCTCCTGGCGCAGCTCGTCGCTGAGGTAGGGAGCCGGCGCGCGCTCGACGACCTTCTGGTTGCGGCGCTGGATCGAGCAGTCGCGCTCGAACAGATGCACCGCGTTGCCATGGGTGTCGCCAAGCACCTGCACCTCGACATGGCGGGCGCGCTCGATCAGCTTCTCGAGATAGACCTCGTCCTTGCCGAAGGCGGCTTTCGCCTCGCGCTTGCCTTCCATCACCTCGCGCGCAAGGTCGGCTTCCGCGCGGATGGCGCGCATGCCGCGGCCGCCGCCGCCCCATGAGGCCTTGAGCATCACCGGATAGCCGATTCCCGCGGCGAGCTTCTTCACCTCTTCCATGTCGTCCGGCAGCGGATCGGTGGCAGGCACGACCGGTACGCCGACCTCGATCGCCAGGTTGCGCGCGGCAACCTTGTTGCCGAGCCGGCGCATCGTCTCCGGCTTCGGCCCGATGAAGGTGATGCCGGCGGCCGCACAGGCCTCGGCGAATTCCGGGCTCTCCGACAACAGGCCATAGCCGGGATGGATGGCATCCGCGCCCGACAGCTTGGCGACGCGGATCACCTCGTCAATCGAAAGATAGCTTTCGATCGGCCCCATGTCCTTGGCCAGATGCGGCCCGCGCCCGACCTGGTAGCTTTCGTCGGCCTTGAAGCGGTGCAGCGAATATTTGTCCTCTTCCGCCCAGATCGCCACGGTTTTGAGGCCAAGCTCGTTGGCCGCGCGAAAGACGCGGATGGCGATTTCGGACCGGTTGGCGACGAGGATCTTCGTGATTGCCAAGGACTGGGCTCCAGCAGCGGAAAGTGAGATGAACGGCGCAATGATTAGCGTGAAAATGCTGCAGCGCAAACTAAATCGCGCGACACTTAAACCGATTTAAATCGTTCGTTTGCGCCAAAACAGCCGCTGTCATTCATGCAACGGTCCAGAGCGGCCTGCAAAGGGGTTCCCGGCGAGGGACTGACGGCGCGTGGCGAGGGAGCATCCGATAATGCATGTCGCCCAAAAAGTGCGCAGCGGTTGGGCGAACGACATGCATCAAAAAAGGACTTTAAAGCGCGTCGCTTGAATCCGGCTTCAACGCGACGCGCCATAAAGAAAATGCCCGGCGCTGAGCGCCGGGCATCGCGAAAAGTCGGCTTCTGTTTGCCGGCTTATTTCTCGAAGTAGCTGTACTTGCCGTCCTCGCCCTTCTTCCATTCGTAGATGACGTAGTCCGGACGGGTGATGTCGCCCTTGGAGTCGTAGCCGATCTCGCCGATCGCCGTCTTCCACGGACCGCCGGACTTGATCGTCTCGGCAACCTTCTGCGCATCGTCGGCCGAGCCGACCTTGGCAATGGCCTGAGAGATGATCTGGATCGCGGCATAGGAGTAGAGCGTGTAGGCTTCCGGCTCGAAGCCGGCGGCGCGGAACTTCTCCACCACTTCCTTGGCGGCCGGATTCTTGCGCGGATCCGGAGCGAAGGTGTTGAGCGTACCGGCAACGGCGTCGCCGGCGATCGAGGCCAGTTCGTTGGAGACGATGCCGTCGCCCGAGAACATCGGCGCCTTCAGGCCCTGGTCGGCCGACTGACGGATGATCAGACCGGCTTCGGTGTGCAGGCCGCCCCAGTAGATCAGGGTGACGCCATTTTCCTTCATCTTGGCGATGAGGGCCGAGAAGTCCTTGTCGCCGACGTTCACGCCTTCATACATAACTTCCTTGATGCCGTTGGCGTTCAGGTTCTTCTTGGTCTCGTCGGCAAGGCCCTGGCCGTAAGGCGTCTTGTCGTGGATGATGGCGATCTTGGCGTCCTTGAAGTTCTTGGCGATGTATTCGCCCGCCACCTTGCCCTGCTGGTCGTCGCGACCGCAGGTGCGGAAGGTGTTCCACAGGCCGCGCTCGGTGAGCTTCGGATTGGTCGCCGACGGCGTCATGACGAGGATGCCGTTCTCCGCATAGACTTCCGACGCAGGAATGGTCACGCCAGAGTTGAAGTGGCCGTCGACGAACTTGACGCCGTCGCCGACGAACTTGTTGGCGACCGAGATGCCCTGCTTGGGATCGGAGACGTCGTCGCCGATCTCGAGCTTGAGCTGCTGCCCATTGATGCCGCCCGCCGCGTTGATGTCGGCGACCGCCTGTTCCGCGCCCTTCTGCAGCTGCGCGCCGAAAGCGGCGTTCGGGCCAGTGATCGGACCGGCGACGCCGATCAGGATGTCGGCCCACGCGCTGCCGCTGAACGCGATGAACGCGGTCAGCGCCACGGCGGACAAGAGTGATTTTTTCATTGAAACGCTCCCATTTACGGAGTGGGCGTGGATGATACTTTCATGCGATGCCCACCCTTATCGCAGAAAGCATAGAATGCCGATTTTCAGGCACTTGTCACGTCGATTCATCCCCGAAACGACGTTAATCATGAACCTCAACCCTTCGGCTTCCAGCTCAATAAGGAAGCTCTTTCGTAGAGCCAATTATATTGCGTCACCATCTGGTTGGTGCGCGTGTATTGATAGCCGAGGAAGCCTAGGATCATCAGCACGACGGTGTCGATGATATAGTAGCGCAGCGAGAACATCGTGCCTTCGAACAGGGCGTGATGGATGAACCTGATGCCGATGCCGAGACCGAGCATATAGAAGAACAGCCGGACATGGCTGCTCCAGGTCTGCGCCGCCGCCTTGCCGGTCATCCATGCCGCCCAGCCGCCGAGCAGGCAGGTGACGAACAGGAACTGCCAGATCGAGGCTTCTTCGTAGAGAACGCCCTGCATGATTGATGTCCCCCGACCTTAGTGATGCCCGCCTTCGAGATAGGCGGCGCGAACTTCCGGATTGGCGAGCAGCTCCTTGCCGGTGCCGCTCATCGTCACATTGCCGTTGACCATGACATAGCCGCGATCGGCGAGCTTGAGCGCGCCGAAGGCGTTCTGCTCGACCAGGAACACGGTCAGCCCTTGGGTCCTGTTCAGTTCGCGGATGGCGTCGAAGATCTGCTTGACGATCAGCGGCGCCAGGCCCAGCGACGGCTCATCGAGCAGAAGCAGCTTCGGCCGCCCCATCAGCGCGCGCCCGATCGACAGCATCTGCTGTTCGCCGCCCGACAGCGTGCCGCCGCGCTGGTTGATGCGCTCCTTCAGCCGCGGGAACAGCGCGAACACCTTCTCGGCATCCTCGTCAAAATGCTTGAGGTTGTCGATGCTGGCGCCCATCTGCAGGTTTTCCATCACCGTCATGCGCGGGAAGATGCGGCGTCCCTCCGGCGACTGGGCGATGCGCATGCGGGCGATCTCGTGCGTCGGCAGCTGGGTGATGTTGGTGCCGGCGAAGGTGATGGTGCCGGCGCGAGGGCGTGGGGCACCAAAAATGGTCATCATCAGCGTCGACTTGCCGGCGCCGTTGGCGCCGATCAGCGCCACGATCTCACCCTGGTTGACGCTCACGTCCACCCCGTTCAGCGCCCGGATGTTGCCGTAGTAGGTCTGCACGCCCTTGATATCGAGCAGCGTTGTGCCGGCCATTATTTACGCCCTCCACGCGGCTTGGCTGTCGAGGATCTCGCGGCCGGCTTGGCCGGCGATGTGGACTTTTTGGCCGGGGACTTCGGCTTCACTGCGGGCTTTCCGGCCTGCGAGGTCGGCTTGCTTCTTGTTGAGGTCGCGCGTGCATCGACCAGAGCCGCTTTCGAGGCGCCCTTCGACACCGTGACGCGCTCGCCTTCGTCCGCGTGTTCGACAGAATCGGAAACCGGTCCCGCCATCATCGAGGCGGAATTGCCCGGCCCGTGCGCCGCATCCGGCCCGGTATCGAGCTGCTCGATGACATCCTCGTCGCCGACTTCGGTGAGCACGGTTTCGACCTCTTCGTCGTCGACGCCGAGATAGGCGGCGATGACGCGCGGGTCGGTCCTGACCGACTGCGGGTTGCCATCGGAGATCTTGCGGCCGTATTCGAGCACCACGACATGGTCGGAGATCTGCATGACCACCGACATGTCATGCTCGATGAGCAGGATCGAGGTGCCGGTGTTGTCCTTGATG